>DEBE01000016.1 GCA_002348425.1 Alphaproteobacteria bacterium UBA2964
TGGCGTGACAGGCCAGCGCTCTAACCAGCTGAGCTACACCCCCGCAACATTAGTACGCTGGGTTTAATCTACCCAACCCATTAAAGTCAACTGCGTCACTACTATTTAGATCCTTAACCAGTAGAAAATTAAAAAATCCGCGGGTAGATAAATACAAATCCTTCTTAATGTGAATCACCAAGACATCCACCAGAAAAGCAGCAAAAGTCCAACTGAACCAAGCACAATCAAGAAAATCGTTTTTGGGATAAAAAATAGAGTTTTGATAGGGTGACGGATTAAAAACCCAATGAACAAAAGTAAAAGAAATGCAATTAGTATTTCCATAAACTAACCTCGCTGCAGTCCGTCCAATTTATTTATTCTCAGCACTTTTATAACCTCGCAAAAACGTGGCCATCACAAATTTGTTAAAACACACATAAATTCCTAGGAAAAAATCAACCTCAAAACTAATCTACACTTTGGAATATTGCTTTCTTACGCCGCATCTTCTGAATTTGTGCAGCCGTCATCCAACAGGATAAATAATAAGTTGCGTCCGAAATCATTTTTCCCAGTTTTCTTTTGGAGATAGATGAACGATTGGCACTCGGTGTAGAGATATTTTTACTTTCCAGAATTGTTCTAACGATACTCGTCTTAATACCAAAATTTGTATTCTCCGGTATCACTCCATAACTCTTAAGGATCTTTTTAATATCCAGTTTGGCAACAGCAACACCAACCACATTCCCTTTGTTGTCCAGTATCGGCCCTCCACTGTTCCCCGGCTGGAGTGCCGCATCAATCTGGATACGGGAAAAATTATTGGCGATACCGGTAAGGGAACTAATGACGCCCTTCGTAATCTTCACGTCGGTACTTATTCTTCGTCCAAAGGGATACCCGGCAACATAGACATCCTGCAGCCGGTAGGGACTGTCAGGGCTCAACGCAAGGACAGTAGAGGGTCGAAAGTCTCCCTTGAGAAGAGCAAGATCGTTTTGCGGATCATGTGTTATAACGGTCGCTGGAATAGCCTTTCCATTGTGATGAATTTTAACATTTTGGCATCCCTTAATGACGTGATAGTTGGTCACGACGTGGCCTATTGAAGAAACAGAAAAACCACTGCCAGAGGCGGCAGATACTGTCTTATTCGGGTTTAAATACCGTCTTGGTTTGGAACCTGGTTTTCTTCTAGTAATTGCCCGCGGATTAGCCTTTTGGGCATATTGAAATTTACCGTTCTTCCAGACGCCTTCCTTTTTACGACCATTGGCAAAGGTATAGGTCCCCTGACCGTTTCTTTTTCCATTCCTGTATTTACCAACATATTTATCTCCTGGCCATTTCGACGCCGAGCCAAAGATATAAGTCCCCCGCCCGTGATATTTGTCATTCCTAAATTGACCAACATATTTGCTGCCGGTTTTGCTAAAAGTAACGGTTCCCCAACCGTTTGGTTGATCATTCCTATATTCACCAACATATTGATCCCCATTGTAGTAAAAATAGCTACCTTGACCGTGCCGTTTGCCACCCCTATATCCGCCAACGTGTTTGTCCCCATTGCGGTGGAAAAAGGTCCCGTGACCGCTGAATTTGCTATTCCTGTATTCACCGACGTATTTGTCCCCATTGGCAAAAAAATAGGTTCCCCGACCGTTCACTTTGCCATTCCGGAATTGCCCAACCAGTCTATCCCCTGCAAATTTAGGAGCGCCTAGCTCCATAATGAGTTCACCGCGACAGCTATCCCAATTTTTTGGCCATTCTGACAGAGACCCGATTTTAAGAGGACTATTAGAACACGAGGGCAAATCGCCGTGGTCCGTTGCAGGCCTTACTTTTTTAACATATTGAAATTTATCGTTCTTCCAAATACCCTCCCTTATTCTGCCATTGGCCCAGGTAAATGTTCCCCGACCGTTCCTTTTACCATTCCTGAATTGACCAACGTATTTGTTACCAGAAGGCCAGGTAACGGTCCCCTGACCGTTTCTTTTTCCATTTTTATATTCACCAACGTATTTTGTTCCATTGGGCCAAGTAAAAATTCCTCGACCGTTCCTTATACCATTCCTGAATTCACCGACGTATTTGTTGCCAGAGGGCCATGTAAAGGTCCCCTGACCGTTCCTTATACCATTCCGGAATTGACCAACGTATTTGTTGCCGGTCTTGGAAAAGGTAATAGTGCCAAGACAATTGGTCCAAGTTGATCTATTATAAACACCTGGACAAAGTGATAGCGCGGATTGCAATTTATTATCCTTCCAAATACCTTCCTTTATCCGACCATTAGCAAAGGTAAAGGTGCCCTGACCGTGCCGTTTACCCGCCCTATGTCCGCCGACGTATTTATTACCATTGGCCCAGGTAAATGTTCCCCGACCGTGGTATTTTTTGTTTCTAAATTCACCCACGTATTTATTACCGGTCTTAGCAAAAGTAGCAGTCCCCTGCCCGTTAGGCTTACCATCTCTCCATTCTCCGACGTACTTGTCCCCATTGGCATAGAGGTAAGTCCCATGGCCATTCAATTTACCATTTTTGAATTCACCAACCACCCTGTCCCCAGCGAATTTATAGGCACCTGAATTGACAGAAATAGCTCCGCGACATTTATTCCAATGATGGGGCCATTGTGATTCATAGATTCCCTTAAGTGGACTGCCGGGACATTGGGAACGTTTTGTAAAATTAGAAACAGGCTTTTTCGTCTTTAGCGCGGATGTTAACTCAGCTTCACCTGGCATACATCCCGATACGAAAAGAAGGGAAAATAAACATAATCCTGATATCAACTTCCTCATTATATAACAATGACAGTTTAATTTCCGCATGGGGAGTCTTTATAAACCTACATTTAACGCACATTTACATTTTTATGATTAGCATTTTTAATAGTCAAAGTCTTTTTAATCAAATCAGGATACCCCATATGGTCAATCCATTTTCCGATCAAAAAAAATTCATGAAAGCTTGCGATCAGACTGCTGATAACGAGATGAATGCTGAGCAATATGACCTTTATCGAAAATTAATAGCAGAAGAAGTTTGTGAACTTGAAGATTCTGTAAAAAATAACGACCGGGTTGAGCAACTCGATGCCCTCATAGATATACTTGTCGTAACAATTGGAGCTATTCATTCGATGGGTGCAGATGCTGAGGGTGCATGGAACGAGGTTTTACAGACAAATTTAGCCAAAATTGATCCTCAAACTGGAAAAGTAACAAAAAGAGATGACGGAAAAGTTTTGAAACCGGAAGGCTGGAAGGCACCGGAACTAAAACCCTTTCTGAGTGAATTTAAATAAAAACACTAAAACTATGACACATAACTTCGCGGACACTTACGACGTAGATAAAAGGAAAATGTTATTGGAAACCGAAAATATTCGTGTCGATACACTCCACTTAAAGGAAGGGCAAATTATCCCATGGCACAAACACACAGAAATGGATGATACTTTTGTATGCCTCACGGGCGAGACAATTTTCTTCTCTGACCGAAAACAAAAGAACATTAAATTATCTCCCCGTGAACAATAAACCATTTATTGTGCCTTGGGACTCGCGGTTAAATCAAAAGAAGGTACCTCTTTTTTGATACAAGCGACCGGCAAACATGATTTGATACCATCGCCAGTTAAGTTTATTATTTAGAATGATACTTTTAAATAAAATATTATTTTACAATAAGTTATTTTGAATAATTAATATCTTTTATTAAATATGTTCATTGCTTTACATTGCATCCAATGCCATAAGGATAGCCTCTGGCGTCGCCGGCGCATTAAGCTTTGGAAATACCTTATAATCTCTCGTCCTGGCTACGGCGTCACGTATAGCGAGCCAGACACTTAAAGCCAACATAAGAGGGGGTTCACCAACCGCCTTAGAACGATATATTGTAGGAACAGTGTTCGGTGTATCCTCGAGAATATGTACTTTAAATCGTGGCGGCACATCCCTACTGCCCGGAATTTTGTATGTGGATGGTCCATGGGTCATTAAACGTCCGTCCTGATCCCATACTAGTTCTTCAGAGGTTAACCACCCCAAACCTTGGACAAAAGCCCCTTCTATTTGACCTAAATCTATTCCCGGGTTCAGCGAAGATCCTACATCTTGAAGAATATCGGTGGCCAGAACCCTCGATTCTCCGGTTAGCGTATCAATAACCACCTCAGAGATACTTGCTCCATAGGTATAATAATAAAATGGGCTTCCACTCATCGATTTCCCGTCCCAATGAATGTCGGGGGTCTGATAATAACCAGTTGCAGATAGTGAAATTCGGCTAGACCAGGTAAGCTCTGCGACCTCAGAAAATTTAAGGCTTTCATTACCAGCGTATACACGGTTTTGACGAAACTCTATGCTATCAGTTTCAACACCAAAATGGCTTGCCGTAACCTGCTTCATTCGTCCTTTTATTTCCTCGGCAGCATTAAATGCAGCCATTCCGTTTAAATCGGACCCGGCAGAAGCAGCTGTAGGACCGGTATTTGGAACCTTGTCTGTTCGCGTAGAAGAAATTTTAACATGGTCTATATCAATCTGGAAAACCGAGGATACGACTTGGGCGACTTTTGTAAATAGCCCCTGTCCCATTTCAGTCCCTCCATGGTTCAGGTGGACGCTACCATCGGTATATACATGAACCAGTGCTCCGGCTTGATTTAACGGGACCGCGTTGAACGAAATACCAAACTTTACCGGCATCAATGCAATGCCTTTTTTTAAAGTTTTATGGGTCCTGTTGTATTCTTCTATTGCCATCCGCCTTTCA
>DEBE01000129.1 GCA_002348425.1 Alphaproteobacteria bacterium UBA2964
GATTTTGGTACTTTAGAACAATTTGGATGTCTAATTGGCTCCGCAGCCGTAATAGTTCTATCCGAAAAAGACTCCACAAGTGATATAGCCATTAATCTTCTCAGATTTTTTGAGGATGAAAGTTGCGGTCAGTGCACACCTTGTAGAAACGGTTGCGAAAAGGCTGTTAAACTTTTAGAGCAACCCAATTGGGATAAGCCCCTTCTTGAAGAGCTCTCTATAGCAATGGCAGATGCTTCAATTTGTGGCCTAGGTCAGGCAGCAACCAACGGTCTAAACTCCGTGTTCAAGTACTTTCCTGATGATGTAAAATAACGTTAAATTTCAATAGCTATAATGAATAGTCTAATTAACGGACCCGACTGGCACCCCAAAATACCCAAGATAAATCCGCCAGCAAAAGCATGTGACACACACGCCCACTTATATGGCCCATTCTCACGCTTTCCTATTAATCCTGAAAATGGTAACGGTCCAGATACAACATACGAACAATATAGAAACATGCTTGATATTCTTGGGATAGAACGCGCAATCCTAGTCCAAGCTCGAGATTATGGCACCGTTGATCATGTAACGATCGATGCAATTGAAAGATCGAATGGGAATATCAAGGGTATTGCCGCCATGCCAAGGGAGGCTCTTGAGAAAAATATAGATTATCTTCTCTCAAGAGGTTTCTGTGGAATTCGACTTTCTAGCTTTTCTCCAGGAGCTGTCCGTCTCAATGAATTAGAGAAAATGGCTCCTTTAATAAAAGAGTTAGGATGGACAATTTTGCTTCATTTAACAACCATTGAAGAAGTCCTTGAATTAGCACCGCGGATACGAAAAATTTCTTGCAATATATTGTTTGACCATTTAGCCCGGGTGCGTGGTAATGACTCCCTAGATAATCCCGGATTTCTGACTTTGATTAAGTTGCTTCAAGAAACTGAACATTGCTGGGTCAAAATTTGCAGCTGGTATCGATTATCAGCTAAAGGGTATCCCTATGATGATATGACACCCTTTGCACAAAGATTAATTGAAACCCGGACAGATCGTCTAGTTTGGGGATCAAACTGGCCACACCCCAACTCAACAGTTGAAATTCCAAATGACGGAATATTGTTGAATCAATTTTTAGATTGGACTGATCATGAGGAAACCCTTAAACAGATCCTTGTAAAAAACCCAGAGAAACTCTTCGGATTTAGGTAAAATTTATTTAAAAGTAATTTTTCAAAGATTAAATTCAGAAATCAGATTCTAGTGACAAAACTAGGGAAATAGTTTGGTGCAACATGGTGGTATCATAATATATTAAAAAAGTTTATTAGACACTAATACTTTAATTGACCCCGCAGAAAACGAATACTAGTTTGAAGGTAATGTTCCTTTGAGGTCGGCGTAATGGCAGAAAAAATTGAGTTTATTCTGAACGGTCACTCGGTTATTGCCAAAACCGGAGAAACTATATGGCAGGTTGCCGAACGCTCCGGAATAGAAATTCCGCATTTATGCTATTCTCCAGAACCCGGATACCAAGCAGATGGAAATTGTCGTGCATGCATGGTGGAAATAGAGGGCGAGCGCGTTTTAGCCGCCTCGTGTATTCGAGAACCCACTCCAGGAATGAACGTTAACACGAAAAGTTCCCGAGCAAAAAGCGCACGTAAAATTGTTTTTGAGCTATTAGTTTCCGACCAACCGGACCGGACTATTCACCATGACAAAAATTCTCATTTTTGGTGCTGGTCAGAAAAGGTTGGTGTAAAAACTAGCCGATTTCCAGCCAAAACCAAACCAAAAGCCGATCCAAGCCATCCAGCTATGGCCGTTAACTTAGATGCCTGTATTAATTGCACGCTGTGTGTGCGGGCTTGCCGAGACGTACAGGTCAACGATGTCATTGGAATGGCTCAACGTGGCGCAGATTCGCAGATCGTTTTCGATTTAAATGACCCGATGGGAAATAGTACATGTGTGGCTTGTGGCGAATGTGTTCAAGCTTGCCCGACAGGCGCGCTCCTGCCAAAAACTATAACGGGGACACAAAAACTTGGACGGATTCAAGCAGATCGAGAGGTCAATTCCGTCTGTCCCTATTGCGGCGTTGGCTGCCAACTTACCTATCACATAAAAAATGATAAATTACTTTATGTTACCGGCCGCAACGGACCGGCCAATGAAAATAGGTTATGCGTTAAAGGCCGATTCGGTTTTGATTATGTCGACCACCCACATCGGCTCAGGGTTCCTCTTATTAGAAAAGATGATGCTCCGAAAATTTCGACAGAAGATATAGATCCTGCCAATCCTTTCACACATTTTCGGAAAGCAAGTTGGGAAGAAGCCCTTGATACGGCGGCTGGTAGTCTGCGAAAAATTCGTGACCAATATGGTGGACAAGCCCTTGCTGGATTTGGTTCAGCAAAAGGCTCAAATGAGGAAGCGTATTTATTTCAGAAATTGATCAGGACTGGTTTTGGAACAAATAACGTCGATCATTGTACGCGACTGTGTCATGCATCATCGGTTGCTGCTTTGATGGAATGCATTGGCTCAGGGGCAGTTACGGCCCCCTTTACAGCAGTTAGGGATTCAGATGTTATTTTAGTTATTGGTGCCAACCCCACAGAAAATCACCCCGTCGCAGCAACGTTTTTTAAACAGGCGGTAAAGGAGGGAAAAACACTGATTGTGATGGACCCCCGTGGTCAATCATTGAAGCGTCATGCCACACACATGCTGCAATTCAACCCAGGGTCAGACGTTTCAATGCTCAATGCAATTATGCATGTCATAGTGGAGGAAAAACTTTACGACAAGCAATATATACAAGCTTATACAGATGGTTTCGAGGAACTAAAAAAACACCTTAAAAATTTCTCACCCGAGAAGATGTCCGAAGTTTGTGGAATTGATTCAGAGTTGTTACGAACTGTTGCCCGCACTTATGCAAAAGCGAAGGCATCCATAATTTTCTGGGGTATGGGTGTATCTCAGCACATTCATGGTACCGATAACGCAAGATGTCTCATAGACCTATCACTGATGACCGGACAGGTTGGGCGTCCCGGTACGGGTTTGCATCCACTTCGAGGCCAGAACAATGTTCAAGGAGCATCTGATGCGGGTTTGGTTCCTATGTTTTTTCCCGATTACCAGCTTGTTACGGATAAAACAGTACGTAAGAAATTTGAAAACTACTGGGAGTCAAAACTGGATCCAAACCGGGGACTGACTGTAGTCGAAATTATGGACCAAGTTTTCGATGGATCCATCCGTGGAATGTATGTAATGGGGGAAAATCCGGCAATGTCGGACCCAGATGCCCAACACGCCCGAGAAGCGCTCAGCAAGCTTCAAACATTAGTGGTACAGGATTTATTTCTCACGGAAACTGCCTTCCATGCCGACGTTGTCCTTCCTGCCTCAGCATGGCCTGAAAAAGATGGAACCGTAACAAATACTAATAGACAAGTGCAGATGGGCAGAACCGCATTACCTATAAAAGGAGAAGCCCGCCAAGATTGGTGGATCATCCAAGAAATGGGTCGCCGTCTTGGCTTGCCATGGAATTATGAACACCCGCATGAAATATTTAACGAAATGTCAGCAATAATGCCCTCGTTAAAAAATATAACTTGGGAGAGGTTAGAGCGTGAAAATGCCGTGACGTACCCGTGCGATTCACCGGAAATACCAGGCAACGAGATAGTATTTGGAGATGGGTTTCCAACAGAGAGCGGACATGGGAAAATGGTGCCGGCTGATATTATAGCACCAGCCGAGCTTCCGGATAATGACTATCCCATGGTTCTGACTACAGGGCGTCAGCTTGAACACTGGCATACAGGAGCATTGACACGGCGATCAAATGTTCTCGATAAAATTGAACCTGAGGCAATTGCTTGTTTAAATTCAAGGGATCTCCGAAAACTAGATCTTTCACCCGGTGAAATGATTCGTGTTTCTACACGTCGAGGAAACCTAGAAATAAGAGCACGAGTTGATCGTGCGGTCCCAGAAGGGGTGGTCTTTATTCCTTTTTGTTATGCTGAAGCGCCCGCCAACTTTTTAACCAACCCTCAACTTGATCCATTTGGTAAAATACCAGAATTTAAGTTCTGTGCTGCACGCATAGAGTGTATCTCCTCTGCAACATAGGAACAATATTACTCTATTTTTTCTTAGACACCTTAAGCAAATCCGCGAAATCTAGAATTTCTTTTTCGACTGCTTTACCCGCCTTATTCTCTATTAAACGGTACCTTTTTAGTGCATCAAAACCTGTCTTGGTTACGACAGCGCCTCCTCCTCCAGTACCGCCTGAATTTGTTTTAACCAGTGGGGTTTTAAAGTCATTATTCATCGCCTCTACCAGATTCCATGCTCGTCGGTAGGACATA
>DEBE01000105.1 GCA_002348425.1 Alphaproteobacteria bacterium UBA2964
TCAATAGATGGGGGATTGAACCCTGATGCAATACGCAATGTTCTAAGAGATAGATCGTTGAGTCCGAGGTGGAATACTTTGGAGGGTATTGCACGGGGCCTAGATTGGAGGGTGGAAGCATTACTTGGGCTACCGTCAAGCCGTACCACAAAAGAAGACGGTAAATCAGATTATAGCCTAGCTCCCATTGTTGGGCACCACAGCTCAATGGTCACTGTAGACCGAGCTTCTCATGAGTTTAGAAGAGGACGGCCAATAAATATTCGAGACTCTTCCGGGACCTCTTTGCTTGCCGTCCCGTCCGAAATGGCAACTGACAAGGCTATCAATTGGCTGGTAGAAATGGGGATCAGTGATCCTGCTGTGGCTATCACGCATCATCGTGCACGAACATTAAAAGTGCGTTTATACACCGATCAAATTGTATTGATCCCCTTTAAATTTTGGCGTAGTGCAGAAATTGCAAAAACCATCGCTGATCCGACAGCCGACTTATCAAACCCCCTCAGAGGACCTTATGAGGCCATAAGGTCTGCTGCAAGCGAGGCGAGTATTGCCGCTGTTCAACTTGCTAAAATAGCCCGCCTTTTGCCATCGGCCATTTTGGTTGAGTGCAGTCAAGAGGTTGAGCAATCTTTTAAAGACGAGGGCGGATATACAATTTTGGACTCGGAAATAATGTCCTATGAAATGGACACAGCTGCAGCACTAAAACAAATAAATTCGGCCCGCGTTCCGCTGGAGAATGCAGAAAATACAAGAATTCTATCCTTTCGATCACCAGATGGGGGAAGAGAACATCTCGCAATTGTCATAGGAGATCCGCCGATTGGATTACCCGTTTTAGCTCGAATACATTCAGAGTGTTTTACGGGAGACCTTATAGGGTCATTGAAGTGTGACTGTGGGCAGCAACTGCGCGGAGCTGTATCCCAAATTTCACAGGAAGGTGCAGGAATACTACTTTATTTACGGCAAGAGGGTCGGGGAATTGGCCTAACCAACAAGTTAAGGGCGTATGCGCTGCAAGACCAAGGCTTTGATACTGTAGAAGCCAATGAACGGTTAGGGTTTGAATCAGATGAACGAATCTTCTTGCCTGCAGTCAGAATTCTGAAACAGTTGGGCTATCAAACGGTCCGCCTGATGACGAATAATCCGGATAAGGTGGAAGGCTTACAGTCATCTGGAATAGACGTCGTTGAGCGCGTACCGCATGCATTCCCTTCAAATGACCATAACGCATTTTATCTATCGGTTAAAAAGGAAAAAAGTGGTCATTTATTATGATTTTGGGAGCATTTTTTTATACATGGGGAAACTTCCAGAAGCGCTTTTATTAATGCTCCTTGAAGCTTATCGCTTTCGGCATCGTAACCATAATGGTTGATTTGCTCTCGGACTAACCATTGTTGCTCTATATGTAAAAATCGGTTGGTTGTTGTAAAAGTACCCTTATGACAAATGTCGGGGCTCAAGTTTAAGTGTCGTCCTTGGATATTGGTACGACCACATACCCGGCGATATTTGTATCTATTATCCTGTAAGTCTTGACAACTTGTAGCTAGCTTTGATGACTTCAAGGATTTTCTGAGACTATCTCGAACTCTATTTACAACACTGGCGGCATTGTTTTTCTGGCCTATTGAGCCATCAGAAAGTACAAACAATGTCTTGGTCCCTCTGCCGGAAAACCCGTGCAACTGAATAAAAAGGGCTTTAGGCCATAATTTTGCAAATAAAACGTGACTGGAGTGGAACATGTTGGGCAGATAATGAGACGGATCAGAAATCGGGTAACTCTCTCTTATGCCGCTACAAACACTAGTTGTTCCATCACAGTGAGATTTCGACATAGCCGCACAGCGATTGTTACCCGAGATAATCGCGGCTCTTCCCCCTAAGGCTTTTAAAAGAAGAACGGATTGGATTCCTGTAAATCTATCTTTTATAGGGTGAGGTGCCTCTAAAACCAAGTTTCTTTCAGGGTTTCTGGCAATAATTATGTATGGCCCCTTTCCGGTGTGAATAGGACTCAAGTACCAAAAGTCCTTTTCATCCTCGGTAATTAATTCAGCAGTATATTGTTCAGACTTTAATTTAAGAAAACTCGGATTAAATGGTCGCTTAAGGATTGTGTTAATTAATTGTTTGAGATCTGAGAAGTCTGATTTTTTATAGGAGATAGTTTCGACAGAATGCTGGGGTAAATACTCAGCGTGTTTTATTTTATTCCTCAAGGACGTGATACCACATCCTGTTACAAGAAAGACAACCACAAGAGAGACGACTATTATAAAATGATTTTTGAAATGGAAAATGGTTGATTTAAACAATATATCAGTTTACTGAGACGAAATTTCCGGGTCCCCCGCAGTCATATAATCCCATAGACGTTCATATATTCTGCCGGTTCCGGTTGCCCTTACCTTGCTTTCTGCTTCTGTAAAACAAACTGACTCGTTTTCCGTCTTAGAGGCCATAACCGCTAATTCGGTTCCTGCGGATTCTTCTAAATAAAATGCCATAACAATACTTTCTTCGACCGTGGGTGCCACGCATACAGCACCATTACCTCTCATGACTATGGCTCTGTTATTTCCTAAAGATTTTGCAAAATCAGAAGCCTGTTGGTCCGATCGCAAGAGTAGAGGGTCGTCCCATAGAGGCGGACTTGGATAAAAATAGGAGCCGAAGCCTAGGCGGGCTTTCGGTGTCTTTCTGAAAGTTGAGAGGGTCATGACATTTCGAGGAAACACACGGCAAATGCCGTTCACATCTTTCCTAGCTGCATATATCTTTTGATGACATCTTACTTCTCCAAGAACCCCGTTGGGTAATTCTCCATTTATGAGTACTACAGACCCCTCTTCTCCTGGTTGTATTAAGCCCATCGGCTTAGGTGCGCATACAAGAAATTTTCTATCATCAAGCCGTGCACTGACATGTCCGTATGCGTGAACAAGGTTATGTCGCGCTAACGCCCTTGCTGCTAACCTAACCCTCTTTTGGGTATTTTCTATCGGCTCCTCAAGTGATCCAAAATCGTTTTCCATAAAAATTTTACTTTCTGAATTCAGGAATGTCTGGTTTTGATCCCCAAGCGCAGAACGCTTCAGAAGTAAACGGAAACTGGCGAGGCTTATAACTTGGGTCTTCTATAATTTTTACACCATGGGAATATTCATAGATCATTCCGTCGGGACCCTCGTAATATAAAAACATGGCTCCAGAGGTTACGTGACGACCTGGGCCAAAAACAATATGAACCTGCTTCTCAGATAAGAAATAGTATGACCGCATTATGTCGTCGATACTTTGGACCTGAAAGTTTACGTGTTGGATCCCTGGTGTGTTCGCGGGGAAAAGGGCAATCCGGTGATGAACAGAGTCGAATGACAATAGACCGGCGTCTCCTATCCAATCATTTGCACGCAAGTTGAAATTTGTTGTCCAAAACTTCTCATCCCTCGGAGCGTCACTCGTCTTTAGTCCCACATGGCTAAATTCGGTAATTCCCGCGTCCCTTGTGGGAAAATATCGTCTCGCAGATTTTTGCGGTCTTGTGACGACTTCGAATTTGTTACCTGTAGGGTCGGAGAATTTAAAAAAATTAACTACCCTGCGATCACTGAGCTCTTGATCCGTTCCCCATTTTACGGAGACTCCTGCACTCTTGAGATCTTTAAATCCAGATTCGAGTTTATCCTGGTCGGCTACTTCAAAAGCTACCACGTGTTCGTTGATGCCGCCTTCCACATAGCAGATGTCATGATCACGTTCATCGCCACGAACATAAATTCGGTTATCTTCTCGACGGACCTCCTGAAGCCCTATTGTTTCGGTAGCAAATGAAACAGCTTCTTGAAGGTCAGCAGCGCCTATACGGATATATGCGAGGTCAATTATTTCAATCATACATCTATGATAGGTTACAAACGTCGCTATGCAAGTGTTACATTAATTGAATTATAGTTTTCAAAATTGAACTCAACTTATAAAAAGTAAGGTGTTTCTGTTGGTAATACAAATTACACTATCTTGATTCTTCAATATTCAGGGTTGGTTTTATTATAATCAGGGACTGGAAAAATTCTTCAGCCCGTTGGTCACAAATTAATGAATGTATTTTTATACCACATAGTTTTTGTGATTGTGCTGATATTAGTCTCAGCATTTTTTACTCGTTTAATGCTGAAGGTTGGCATATTGGCGCAGCCAAACCATAGGTCCTCTCATGATAAGCCGACACCGAGCGGCGGTGGGGTTGGTTTTGTTGTGGTTATTATCGTATCTATCATTCTGTTTCTTTTCATTATCGATGGTGGGTTCCATGATACCCAAATCTTCTGGCTGCTAGGCGGGTCATTGATTGTTGCAATTGCTGGATTTGCTGATGACCTTGGCAGATTGCCGACTTTTAAAATAAAACTTCTGTTACAGTTATGTGCAGTTCTGATGTTGTTTTTTGGGGATTTGGTTGTCAATCACATTACAATACCTGTTGTCGGAACTATCAGTCTAGGATGGTGGGGGTATGTGATTACATTAATTTGGGTTATTGGCCTGACTAATGTGTTTAATTTTATGGATGGTCTGGATGGAATAGCTGCGGGCACTGCTATTATCACGGCCTTCTTTTTTGCGGTTATAGCATTATTTGAAAACAATTTTCTGGTTTTTGTCTTTAGCTATATCATCATGGCTTCCTTGTTTGGTTTTCTGCCCTTTAATTTTCCGAAAGCCCAACTATTTATGGGCGATGTTGGCAGTCAGTTTCTCGGTTTCCTGTTTGCGGCACTTTCGGTATTTACCATTGCCGCAATAGATGTCCAGCTTCCAGTTTGGCTAATGCCAACACTATTTCTCCACTTTATCTTTGATGCAGCTTTTACCGTAATCAGACGATTACTTTCTAAACAAAATATTACTGAGGCTCACCGAGCTCATTTGTATCAACTACTTAATCGTTTGGGGTGGTCTCATTCTTCGGTCAGTATTCTGTATGCATTGTTAGGGGTTTTACAAGGGTTAACAGTGATCTTCATGCAAGATGCATCGTCCATGATGAAAACGATATTGCTATTGGTATTTATAAGCTTTTACACGATTTGTGCGATTCTAATATTTAGGGCTGCGAGAGTTAAAAATTTAATTTAGGTGTAAAAGTGCTATCGACCTTTTTGTCTTTAGCGCTATATAGTGGCTAATTAAACCAATACTGCAGGGGTTAGATATGTCTGGAGATTTTGAAAATCATTGTTGGCGTGATTTCATCGATGAGGAAACGCTGGAAATTTATAGTCATTACAATCGGGAGGTATTTGTCGGAAAAAATCCCGCAGTTCTTATGGTTGATGTCTATAAGGCTAGCTATGAGGGCGGTCAGCAAAGGGTGTTGGACGTCATTAAGGAGCATCCTAGCTCTTGCGGAGAGCGCGCGTGGGCAATGGTTGAACCGGCGAAACAGTTACTTGGCGCGGCGCGGGCAGCAGGGATACCTGTTACGTATTGTACGGGTGATACCCGAAGCCTCTCGGGGCAGGGACGTGCTACCAATAGACAAGTTTTAAAGGAACACGAAGGTTCATATAAGATCTTGGAGGAATTAGCTCCGGAAGACGGCGAACTGGTTGTTTACAAGCAAAGGGCAAGCGCGTTTTATGGTACTCCCTTGTTGTCTCATTTGACGCAAATGGGAATTCAAAGTTTGATTATGGGAGGAGGTACTACGAGCGGTTGCCTTCGTGCGGCAGTTCAGGATGCGAAGGCAAATGGATTTCATGTGACGCTCGTGGAGGAATGTTGTTATGATCGCACGCCAATAAATCACATGGTTAATTTATTTGATATGCATCATAAATATGCGGATGTTATGCATCTGGATGAGGTTTTGGATCATATAAATAATATTGGAGCAATAAGGAAGGCCAGCTAGGACTTGAGAAGATAGTTAGCTGTTCTTCGGGCGGAAAAAAATAGGAAGATTAAGCCCTTTCTTTCGGGGCAAGGCTTTCGGCCCAATCATCTGGTATTACCCCTGCCTCATGGCCCCTACTTAGATAATATCGCCAAAGTTTTACGGAGTGGTTAGTTCTTTTAAAATTTGCCGCAAATTCGTCCGATTCCTTTTTTGTTAGTGGAGTGGGGGTTCCTAGGCGGGAAGCGTCATATAAAGCTTTTGCATTTTCATCAAAGTGGACGGCATCAACCATCAGTGCTGGTATACTTTCGGAACCAATAACCGCTCCGTGCGCTCGTAATAGCACCGCATTGTTGTCTCCCATTGTCTTAACCATGGCTTGTCCTCTCTCTTGGGTATCTATGTGCCATGATTCTGGGTGAGTTGGGATGCCACTGGACCATCTATAAGCATGGTTCTTCATTGGAACTAGATCAATTCCGTCGACCATTGTAAACAGGGTGGCTATTTCTGGATGCCAGTGCAGGACAGCGTTTATATCCCTTCTCGCTCGCAAAATTTCTGAGTGAATTTCCAGTTCATTGACTGGTCTTGCATTAGGGTTTCCGTCCAGCACATTTCCGTCGAGGTCTATAACATACAAGTCTTCGGGAGTTAAATCATTTCTGCTCGCGTCGAAGGCTTGGATCAATAAAGTTTCG
>DEBE01000042.1:0-1176 GCA_002348425.1 Alphaproteobacteria bacterium UBA2964
AAATGCACCATAAAACCGATGCCGAATAATGGCGTAGCTAAATTTATTAAAGGGATCGTTGCGACGAAAGTAATAAGACCCCCCCCCAACAATATTTTTAGAAAATAGCGTTTTCTGAGTTGCCGAGCCTCTTTAACCGGGAGGTGTCTTTGAGCGACCGTCTCAAAAAGCTCTCGACCAATTAAATAACCATTTCCTAAATAGAAAATAACAAAGCTCAATCCCGGCAATAACATCCCGAGTGCGTAAAAAGGCAAAAGACAAATATTAATAATTGTTGCAATTATTATAAGTGTAAGACCTGTTCTGATAGAGGTCAGCACTGGGACGCGATTAGAACCAATATTGTTTGGGTAATGCTTCCCTTCGATAATTGCGATTATTTCGTCGGAAAATAGACTACCAATAACCATTATGGTGGATGGAAAAAACACAAAACCGATCAAGACTATGAGTGCACCGCCGATCCAAGGAAGAAAGGTATCGAGAAACCCAAATCCAAGTAATCCAAACTTTCCTAACAGTACCCAAGCCAATAAACCACAAGCCATAATGCTCACCAAAGATATCAGGAGTGATTTTACTAATATTTGGCGCAAAGATGGTTCAGATATTTGGGCAATTGTAATTAATGCAATTTTCAACATTTGCCGGTGTCCTAAATCTACAGGATCTTGTGTTTTATCTCATGTAAGTGTTTATAATGGAATAGTGATTTGATTTCTTTAAAATAAAACGAAGTGGGATTATGTCCAGTGGTACGGGATTTAGATGTGATAGCAATCGGAAATGCCATTGTAGACATGATAGCGTCGTCTGATGATGCTTTTTTAAAACACGTCAATATACAGAAGGGTGCGATGGAGTTAATCGATAGCGAGAGAGCACGCTTCCTTGAAGAGGAAATGCTAGCGCCTGTTGCGACCTGCGGAGGTTCTGCGGCTAATACTGTTGTTGGATTAAGTAATTTAGGCGCAAAATGCGGGTTTATTGGGAAAGTAAAAGACGACCGAGCTGGAAAACAGTTCAAGCGCAGCATGGAAGGTTTGAACATAATATTTGAGACTCCTCCTAACACCGAAGGAGAGCCAACCGCAAAATGTCTTATATTCGTGACTCCTGATGCTCAACGTTCAATGAATACGTTCCTAGGGGCAAGCACAGAGCTTCGACCTT
>DEBE01000042.1:1571-3656 GCA_002348425.1 Alphaproteobacteria bacterium UBA2964
CCCCCTAACGCGAAAAAAGCTTTTCTTGAAGCCATAAACATCGCTAAAGCAGCCGATACAAAAGTAGCTCTTTCACTTTCCGATGCGTTTTGCGTAGATCGTTATCGTTCGGAATTCCTCGATCTTGTTAGAACGCACGTGGATATACTTTTTGGTAACGAGATCGAGCTCTTGTCGTTGTATCAAGTCGAAAACCTGAATGAAGCCATAGGATTGGTGCAAGATGATTGCGAGATAGTGGCTGTGACGAGAGACTCGAGGGGATCAATTGTCATTGAAAATAGACGTGTTTTTGAGATAGCAGCCCAGAAAATAGATACTGTTATAGATACGACTGGGGCGGGGGATCTTTACGCATCAGGTTTTCTTTACGGAATCACAAGAGATATGGATATACGGCAGTGCGGTAGGCTAGGGGGCCTTGTTGCTAGTTCAATAATTACGCAGTTTGGCGCAAGACCCGAAGAAAGTTTAATGCCTCTCATCGACCGAGTGGCTGTGCCTAATTAATACGATGGCAAACATTTACTCGTTTTTAGCCAAGTATCTCTTGCCCTATTTTCAGCGTAAATTACTAATTATTCTATTCCTTGGTTTTTTGAGTGGGCTTCCCCTTCTACTGTCATTTGGCACACTTAGCGCATGGCTGCGTGAAGCGGGCGTCGACAGATCGACCATTGGGCTGTTTGCCTTGGTTGGCTTGCCTTACGCTCTAAAGCCCATTTGGGCTCCTTTAATAGATGGTCTGAAATTGCCATTTGTTACAGCGCTTCTGGGCCGCCGTCGTGGCTGGCTTATAGTATCTCAAGTTATGTTACTTTTTGCTATCGTAAATTTGGCATTCAGCGACCCCTTGAATGCTCCCATATCAATGGCTGTTTTCGCAGTGCTTGTAGCTTTTTTTTCCGCGAGTCAAGACATTGTAATCGATGCATACAGAATTGAAATCCTTGAAGAAGAGCAGCAGGGCATGGGTGCAGCGATGGTAACTTATGGCTATCGTGCTGGAATGTTAATGGCTGGAGCTGGGACGCTTTATTTGGCAGACTATTGGTCTTGGACCCACGCCTACCTAGTTATGGGCCTGATCATAATAACAGGCAGTTTATTAGTCTTATTTAGCCCTGAACCAGACGAAATGGAGAGCCCTACGATTCACAAATTGGGTCTGGGTGGTTGGATCTATCAATTTGTGGTTAGACCATTTCTTGATTTCAGTTCGCGCCCCGGTTGGGTGCTGATATTACTGTTTATTGTGACATTTAAACTAGGCGATGCGTTCTTAAGCGTGATGACTAACCCTTTCTATATCGACCTAGGTTTTTCAAAAAGTGAAATAGCAGAAGTTACAAAATTATTTGGTGTACTTGCACTTGGAGTGGGGCTATTCGTCGGCGGCATAATGATACAAAAGTTTGGTTTATTGGCCTCATTAATAGTCACAGGTGTTTTGCAAGCAGTCTCAAATCTTGCTTTTGCCTATCAGGCGGCCTCGGGGAATGATCTTGAAGTTTTAATTTTTACAATAGCAATAGAGAACGTAACCGGTGGGATGGGTACGGCGGCATTTGTGGCCTATCTCTCAAGTTTAACAAACACGGCCTTTACAGCCACACAATATGCACTTTTGTCTGCTTTTATGTCTTTAGGGCGCAATTTATTGTCTTCGCCGTCTGGTTATGTAGTTGATGCGGTTGGATGGATTGAGTTTTTTATAATATCTGTAGTGATTGCCATACCGGGCCTGCTTTTGTTGTTGTTGTTGATGAAGAGGTATCCCAATCATGTGGGTCGGCGCCGGGAAACCTAGGCGGGTCAACTTCTAAGAGGCAGCAAATGTAGTACAGCAGGTTTTCTACTGCCATTAGCTTTGCTATTTATGGCATTACTTTTAATGCTTTTTCGAAGAAGTCTGCGGAGCCAAAGTTTCCAGACTTTAGTACTAAGCCTATTGATGGATTTCCAATTGAGACGGTAGTTGGTACTCCAGGATCAATTTGCTCGCCTATCATAATCCCTTTAATGCCCAGTTTAGATACAACAGCGCCAGCGGTTTCACCGCCAGCAACTACAATCCGGCGAAAA
>DEBE01000253.1 GCA_002348425.1 Alphaproteobacteria bacterium UBA2964
GTCAAAAACCAACTAAGGGAATTGCAAATTCTTTTAAAATTTATGCGTATTGCTGAGCAAGGGGGTGTGGAATGACTGAAACCCCAAAAGGTAAACTCGCAGTTGAGGACGACAAAAAACTTGGACCTCCTTATGTCTACCCTGAAAACAGAAAACAAACGACATTGGTTAAGCAAACAGATCCAAATCAACTCAACAACTGGACAATCACTTTCGGTGCATCAAGTGAAGAGACAACAGACGATGACAAAGGCGATGGTGCAAAAGTTAATCAAATTAAAACCGACACTACAGAGTCAGCAAATCGCATTTTGATTAACTCTGACGAAGTTCAGACAAGCCATCGTTTTGACGACCTCGATGATTTGGAAAATAAATATAATGATCGGGAATTATTAGATCTTGAAGGTCGTCCTGCTGAAGAGTTTGCAAAAAAGGTAACGGTTTTTGAAACAGGAAACCCGGTCACCTATGGTGAGGTCGATGGTGTGTTTTACAAGACTGCTGCACCCCTGATCAAGCCTATCGTAAAAGGTGCAGAATGGCTCTACAAACTTCGCCCGGACCTACAAAAAGGTGTAGTGAAAGGTGCATTAATAGAGGGGCCAACTAACCTCAATAATGCTGTTGCCGATTTGTTTAGTTTGCCAAGCAGGTACGGCACCAAAGTTGCTGCCGACATTACTAACAGGTTATTTGGCACAAAGCTTAAAGGAGCGCAGGAAAATTATTTTAAAACAGGCATGAATGATTTTCTGAATTGGGTTGGTGAATACATTCCCTATAACTCGGACGTTAAAGATTGGACGCAGGAAAAAACCGAATACCCGGCAGTTCAGGAAGCTGTAACACTTATTTCGCAGTTCGGTATTAACGCCGTCCCGGCAGCAACGATTGTCAAAGGTCTGACCTCTGCCAATGCAATAGCTCGTGGTTATATGTGGGCAGCATGGGCTGATGCTGTGTCGTTTGATAATGATCACACAACAATGGTGCAAGACTTTGGGATGCTTGATTATCTTGAGACTGCATCTGAAGGCGAAAAAAATGCTTTTCTAAATACGGTTCGGTATATCGGCAATTTTTATTTTGAGAATAATCCAGACGAGGCTGAGGCTAATCGTTTTCGCTTGGCTCTGGAAGGTGCGTTAATCGGCAAGGGTGTTGAATCGCTATTCACCTTTATTCCAAAGTTTATAAAATTTATGCCTTGGAAAAAAGCTTTTGCAGCACTTGCCGTTGCTGCCGCTGCGGCACCTGAAGAGGCTGAAGGGGCTGCAAGTATAATATCCAAAATATTTTCAAAAGGTTTAATTGGCGATCCAAAAACAGTCGCAGGAAATCTTAAAAGACTACAAGCTAGACAGAAAGCATTAGAGGAAAAGGGCAAGCCTCTACCCGGCAAACCTAACCTGCCCCGAATTGTTGTTAAGGCACCAAATAAAAAATTACCCCATTTTGTTGTTGGAGACATTACGTTTGACGATTGGATTAAAAGAACTGAAAAACTTCTCGATAAAAATGAAATCGTCGCAACATCAAAATTTTATGAAGACACCAAGGCAGTCTTTTTAAAACACGCTGGCGGTGATGAAGATCTTGCCGACAAGTACATGACTGCGTGGCTTGTGGCAAACCAGAACATAACGCCTCTTGGGGCTATGCAAAATGTGCTTTTGCAAGCGGAACAGTTTGCCCGAAATACGCCAGTTGATTCCTTAAAGGCTGGTGGAATGCCAAACCCAACTGGTGCAGCTCGTAACGTCATAGCTGGAGAGCCTATTGAAAAAGGTGTAGGCCAAAAGATTTTTGATTTTGTAGATAGTGGTTTAAAAAAAGATACTCGATCATGGATGGATAATAATGTAGCTGGAGGAAAACCTTTTGTTGTCGATGTCCACACAGCTCGTGATACAGGGTTGGTTGACGCAACCTTAATTAATCACCTAAAGCGTTTGGGGTATGACACAACAGAATTAGAAAAGGCACAAAAAGGAAAACCATATGATTTTGGCGACAGTGTCGGTGAAACAAAGTATGAAAATCGTGCGGATTTTGGACGGCGGCTAACGGATCATTTAAATAAAATTGGTTGGCAGGGTCGTAAGGATTGGGAACCGCGAGAAGTACAGGCAGTAGGCTGGGGAGCATTAACAAAGTTTACCCAAGACGTTGCCCCTAGCGTTGATGAGGCACTAACGCAAAGCTTGCGTCGTATCAGTTTTGAAATTGAACCCGGCGCAGGTTCTCCTTGGGCAGCTAAATATAATGACCGTTGGAATAAACTGCCAATAGAAAGTCGTACCACTATTACCGAAAACATTGGTAACCGTGCGATGGAAATGGCGGCTAAAGGTTCGGGCATTGATGTGAGGCGTATTGTTCACGCCACGGGTGGTTGGACCTACAAAGGTGAAACAGGACAGGCAGCGGCGGCAGTCGCAGAAGCTTACGCATCAAAGCAGGGAGCGGAATTGGCAGCAAACTATCTTGGGTATTTAACAAATCAGACAGAGGTTTGGGTTAACACGATAAAAAATGCAACAAAGTCACCAACGGGTTTTGCTATTGATTTAGTTGAAACAGGCACTCGAAATTTAGATAGTAATGAAGCTGTTTTAAAATTTTGGGATGAGATTGTTGCTGCTGATAAAGACGGCGTATTTGGTGGTTATCAAATGATCCGTGGTGCAGGTGGCGAGCCTGTTATGCGTCTTTTAGTTCAAAAACAAAAAGGAATTTCTGGGCAGAAATTAAGAACAAATATTGAAAATATAATTGAAAATAATATTAATGCTGTGCTAGAAAAACAAAGTTTTAATATTGATATTTTTGCTAGAGATGCCGATATACTTATTACCGGCAACGATTGGAAGAAGGTGAAAGATGGGAAAAGTTACTTGGCACGGGTGGCAGAAATCAGCGGAAGGAGCACCGCAGGGAACCTCAATCGTGATGGGAAGGAACTTACGAAGCTCCTCGACAGTGAAATCGGAAAAGCCGAAGGCGGCACCAAAGCCAAAAGCGGTGACGGACAAGTAGATAACGGTTTCGGTCAAAAGGTTATTCCATTAACGGATGATAGGTTAAAATCCTCTCTGCCGACTACTCAGTTTCTCGTTTCTGAAATAAAAAAAGCTGTGCCTAATGCCCAATTTGGTTTAAATAAAAGTCAAACTCAAATGGGACCGTCAGATTATTTACATATAAAAGTTCCCGGCAAACCCAAAATTGAAATAAGATTATCTAATCATGGCACTGGTGTGCGAAGAACTATGGATTATTTTAAACATTTTCCAGACTACATTCCTAAAAAAGGAAAGCCGGAATTTGGTAAGATAAGCAGGGAAAGTTTTGATAAGCGTATTAATGAAGTTATTAATTTCTTGAAGAATAAATAGTGGGCAGTGTTTGCTCGGGTATCAGGTGCGTACACTTTCGTTTACCAAGTAAAAATCCAACAAGGCGTACCTTGAAGGGCATTTTACAACGCGAGAAACAACTAACCCACGCCAAACTGTAATTTAAATAATTGTTAATTGTCAAGTAACCCACTTTCGAGTGGGTTTTTTTATGGGAAAAATTTATGGCTCTGACTGAAGTAGATAAAGAGGCAGCAAGGACGACGCAAAGTGGTGGCATGACTAACCTCATGCCTAAGCAGAACAGCGGCACGTTTCCGGGGTCATTAGGCAGCAATGAAATACAGACTGCTGGAATGTTTAAAGAAGGACTTGGACTTTTTAGAAGTATATGGAGAGCACTTGAACCAATTGCTGACCCTAATAAAAACGTCAATCCCCTTATGAAACCTGACCCATCAACAAAGGGTGTTGGACCTCGTGTCCCTGAACGACTTGTCGAAGGGGTGCAGCGTGAAGGCTTTAGCTACACAAAGACACAGGACGCGATTGCCAGAGAGAAGCTTTCCCCGGAAGGGTATCAAAGGTGGGTAGAGCAAGGTCGAAAAGCTGCCAAGGTTCCGACTGACGAAGAGGTAATTCTCGAAGAAGCTCTTAAAGCACAACGGGCTGACACAGGAGTCGGCACGACCACAGGTGTTGATGAACGGGTAGCGGATGAAATTCTGAGTTCAAGGGATAAAGCGATAGCATCTATAAAAGCTGGTTCAGATGGCGGTATGGATTTTAATTTCGCCAACCTCGAAACCGGGGACGATGTTAAAGCACTTATTGATGAGGTCGCCCGGACATACAGTGATGCAACACTCGCGGCAAAGCGTGGTGTCAAAACAAATATACAGACGCAGGAAGAAGCTTCCGCACTGTTAGCTGACGATCTAAACCTGACGAAAAGACTTTTAAAGAAACGTCCGGGCGGTATGTTGAATGCGGAAGAGATGACGGCTGTGCGGTCCCTGATGGTTCGTTCTGCTGAAAAGCTCGATTTGCTTTCAAAGGCTGTAGCGACAGGCAATGCCCCAGCCGAAACTATGCTTGCCTTCAGGCGACAACTGGCAATCCATGCTGGTATTCAAATGCAAGCCAAGGCAGCACAAACTGAAATCGCACGGGCTTTGCAAGCCTTCCGTATTCCCGTTGGCATGGATCTTGGTCCGACAAACACAGCGATCAAGGAAATGTTGGACGCAACAGGAGGAACAAAAGAAGCGCAGAAACTGGCAATGAGCTATCGAACTGCCCTAAAGAATGGTGGTCAAAAGTCGGCTAATGAACTTGCGATGAAAGGGTGGGCGGCAAAAGGTCAGGGTATCTGGGAAGAAATATATGTTAATGGCCTACTAAGCTGGACTTCAACGCAACTTAAAAATGTTTTCGGCACACCTGTATGGATGACTTATCAATTAGGGCAGGAAATTGGTGCCGGGGTTTTTGGTACAGTTCGACGCTCAATTACCGGGCAAGATGAGGGCGTTTACCTGTCTGAGCCGTTTATGCGGATAAAGGGGTACTCTCAATCATTTAAGGATAGCTGGATTGTTGCATCGAAGGTGGCGCGAACTGAAATGCCAGCCGATGCCGTTTCAAAAATAGAAGGTCTTCAGTACAAAAATATTGATGCTGAAAATCTGAATATTGATCCTGCAAAGCATCATATTTGGGCGATGGGAACAAATGCGCTTGGGAGAGTTATCCGTGCTCCCGGCACTGCTCTTGAGTTTGCCGATACATTCTGGAAGGTAATGAGCCAAAGGGCGGAGCTTTACGCTAGAGCGGCACACGAAGCGGCTGTGGTCAGACGACAAGGCGGCAGTGAAACCGAGGCCGTCGATGCGGCTATCATGCGCTGGATGGACCCAAGGGGCGTAGGCGAGGATCTTGATCTAGCTGCCCGTGTCAGCACCTTAACGCAGGATGCCGGATGGCTAGGTGACTTTGCAAAGAATTTTCAAAGAGCACCCGTGTTCGGCAGGATATTAATGCCGTTTGCACGGATACCGACAAACACAGTTCGATTGACTGCTGATAATTCAGTACTGCAAGCGGTCAATCGGAAAGCCTATAAAGATTTAATGGGTTTTAACGGTGAAAAAGCATTTGACCGTCGAATGGGCAATGTATCCCTTGCAGCCGGGACAGGCTACATGATTGCCGAAATGGCTATGAGTGGTCGAATAACCGGGGGAATGCCGCGAAGTCAGAAACAGCGCAATATGCTGCCGCCGGGTTGGCAACCCTACTCGCTGGTTTTTAAAGGAGAGAACTGGCCTAAAGATGCTAACGGTGAAGACCTGCCATTATTTGATAAAAAGACGGGCTTATATAATGGCCCGGTGACTTACCTGCGATATTCTGGTTTGGAACCTGTCGGGGCTTTCTTTGGATTAATTGCACAGGCGGTGGAGTATAGCCGTAGAAATGATGACCCAACCAAGGTGGGTGATTATGTATCTTCTGCTTTGTGGGCTTCGCTTGAATATTTTTTGTCGCTTCCGTTTTTGGATGGAATGGCTTCCGTCATTCATGGAATGGAACGCAATGATATTAGTATAATAGCCGATGGCCCATTGGGGAGCATGGTTGGCCCCTTGCCATTGCCTTACAGCTCAGCCATCCGAAACATAGGCCGTGCTGGTCAGCGACCAGTGACCAAGCTTTCTACATCTCGTGAACTGTACACAGTGGACGATGTTGAAAAAATGACGTTGGAGGCTAACAAAAATCGCGCCCCATCTGAAAGATTAGATCCTGATTACAGGCTGGTTGGCTTGCCAAAGGATGAAATCAAAAGCCAGTTTTTAAACTTTCTAGACAACACAGCAGCGATGCAAAAACGTGGGGGTATTATTAAGGACGACCCGGAATCCGAAGCAATTCAATATGATGTTCTGGGTAATCCAAAAGTAAGAGGGTATCGGTTTGACATGAACCCAGTCCTTGCAACCTACAACATGGTCAGTCCTTGGAGCCTACAACCGGGTAAAAAACCTTCGGAACTATTAAAAGAAGTAGTGCGTGTTGGAATGCCACTGACGAATAATCGTCGAAAATTAAAAGGTGTTCGCCTAACCGAAAAACAGCAGAGCGATTGGGTCAATATTGCCAAAAATCAGATTGAAATAAACATCAAGGGTCTGGGTCGTGGACTATCTTTTAGAGAAGCACTGGAACGACGCATAGACAGCCGATTGTACAACCACCGAAGAAGCACGAAAGAAGATCAATTCAAGATGTTAAATAAAATTGAAGATCAATTTTTTGAAGCAGCAATTGAATACCTGATTGAACAAAAAGGAAACGAAAACCTTGCTGAAGCCTATCTAGGTAAACTGGAGCTAAAAGAATGACCGTATCAACCACGACCATAAAAAACAGCTATTCGGGCAATGGGAGCACGACAGCTTTTAATTATACTTTCAAGATTTTCGCTTCAAGTGAGCTGAAGGTCTACATACGGACAACTGCCACAGGCGCAGAGACTCTTAAAACGGTGACCACGCACTACACAGTTTCCGGCATAGGTGACACTGGGGGAGGCACGGTCACCTTCACGAGTGGAAACGTCCCAACCAGTGCTCAGCAGGTCATCCTAGTCAGAGTCACACCTTTAACCCAAACCACCGACTATGTTGAAAACGATCCTTTTCCTGCCAGCTCCCACGAAGATGCTTTGGATAAACTCACGCACCAAATGCAGGAGCAACAGGAAGAACTGGATCGGTCATTCAAGGTGTCCAAAACTGTTACTGACCTGACTAGCTCTGAGGTGGTCGATGATGCATCTACCCGTGCGTCAAAGCTTCTGGGTTTTAGTTCTGACGGGGCAAGCTTTGCTTATTACTCCAATCCAGATGTGGACACCGAATTGACGGCTATCGGTGGTCTGACCTCTGCGGCAAACAAGATGATCAGATATACGGGATCAGGCACCGCTGACCTGATTGATTTTCTTGATCAAGACGATATGTCGGGCAATTCAGCGAGTGCAGTTGCTAGTCAGCAATCGGTTAAAGCCTACGTGGATAGTGGTAC
>DEBE01000099.1 GCA_002348425.1 Alphaproteobacteria bacterium UBA2964
ATTTAGAAGCGGCTTTCGATGGTCATGGTAAACTTCTTGGTGTTAGGGGCACGATGATCCATGATACAGGTGCCTACGTTCCATGGGGTATTGTAACCCCTTTAATCGCTTCTACAACAGTACCGGGCCCATATGTCCTACCAAATTTTCGGCTGGAAACAATTGTAGCCCTAACCAATAAGGTTCAAGTTACACCGGTCCGCGGCGCTGGGCGGCCACAAGCAGTCTTTGCGATGGAAAGATTGATGGATAAGGCAGCTCAAGAAATCGGCCTTGACCCGGCAGAAATACGCAGCAGGAACCTGATCCCCGCGGAAAAAATGCCCTATAAAGTTGGTTTGGTTTTCCGTGATGGAAAGCCTGTAGTATATGATAGTGGAGATTATCCTCGTTGCCAATCCGAAGCACTTAGGAAAATTGGGTATTCTCAATTCAAGGATCGTCAGAAGAGTGCCCGACAAGAGGGGCGCTATATCGGAATTGGCATTGGAAATTATGTTGAAGGTACCGGCCTTGGACCTTTTGAGGGGGCGACTGTGCGTGTGGGCCCTTCGGGCAAGATTTTCCTGATGACGGGTGCCGCGCCTCAGGGGCAAGGGCACCAGACCACGATGGCTCAAATTTGCGCCGAGAAATTTGGGGTAGATATTGCTGATATTGAAGTTCATTTGGCTGATACAACAAAAATTGCGCATGGCGTTGGAACCTTTGCGAGCAGGATTGCTGCTAATGCTGGACCATCAGTGCATTTAGCCGCACAAGATGTTCGCCATAAGGCGATTAAAATAGCGGCGTTTCTTCTGGAGGCTGCTGAAGAGGATATTGAACTGGAGGACGGTAAGGCGTTTGTTAGGGGTGTTCCAGAAATAAATAAAACACTGGGTGAGATATCTCATGCGGTAGCAGGGTCACCGGGCTTTGCAATGCCTCCAGGTTTTGAACCCGGTTTAGAGGCCACACATTATTTCTCACCGGAGCAATCAGCATACTGTAATGGAACGCATATTGCGGAAGTGGAAGTCGATATTGAAACTGGCAATGTTGAAATTTTGCGTTATGTCATCGCGCACGACTCAGGTAATCTTATCAACCCCATGATTGTTGATGGCCAGGTTCAGGGTGGCCTTGCACATGGAATTGGGAATGCATTATTTGAGGAGCAGCACTTTGACTCCGATGCAAATCCGTTAACAACAAATTTTGCTGAATATTTAATCCCAGGGGCCAGGGAGGTTGTAGATGCGGAAACTATTCATATCGAATCACCCTCCCCTCTCAATCCTCTCGGCGTTAAGGGGGCTGGAGAAGGGGGCACTATTCCGGCAGCTGCTTCTATTATAGCGGCGGTAGAGAATGCGCTTCAGCCCTTTAAAGCAAATTTTATGAATGTTCCTCTAACACCGGCTAGTGTCATTCAAGTTGTAGAGGCTAGTCGAAAATTAAAGGCAGAAATATAGCTATTAAACAATGAAAAATAAGCAAGAGCAACAATGTCGCCCGGGTCCATTGAATGGCATAAAAGTATTGGATTTGACGCAGTTTCTGGCTGGTCCTTTTAGCGCACAAATTTTTGCCGACCTTGGTGCTGAGGTTATTAAACTGGAAGCCCCATCTGGTGATTGGTCCAGAACTCTTCCCCCTAATTTTATTGATGGCGATAGTTGCTATTACCTCTCTATTAACCGAAATAAGAAAGCCGTGGCTATAGATATGAAAAAGCCAGAGGGTCTTGATTTGGTAAAAATGCTTGCTGAAAAAAGCGATATAGTTATGGAAAATTTTCGTCCAGGTGTCCTCGACCGGCTGGGCTTTAAGTATGAGGATTTAATATTACGCAATGAGAAATTGATTTGGGCTTCGATTAGTGGTTTCGGACAAACGGGTCCCTACCGCGAGCGGCCCGCCTACGATATGATTGTGCAAGCAATGTCCGGGGGTATGAGTTTGACAGGAGAGTTTGGTCGTACTGCTGTGCGGGCGGGCATGCCTATAGGGGATTTAACGGCAGGTATGTACGCGGCGATTGGGGTTCTAGCAGCTCTTGAGGAGAGGCGCCGTACAGGTAAAGGAAAGTTTGTTGATATATCTATGCTTGATTGTCAGGTCGCTTTATTAACCTATCAAGCAGCGTATTATTTGCATTCGAATGATGTTCCCGGAAGGCAGGGTAGTGGACATGAATCGATCCCCACTTACCGATCATTTTGTGGAGCAAATAATACCGAGCTGGTGGTTTGTGCTAATACTGAACGGATGTGGCGAGGCCTATGTGAAGTGCTCGGTATGGATTTCCTTACAAAAGATGAAAGATTTTTAACCAACGAGTTGCGACATAAAAATCGGAAAGAATTGTGGCCAATTTTAGAAAAAGCATTTGTGGAAAAAGATGCGAAATACTGGGTACAGCCACTTTTAGATGCGGGTGTTCCTGTTGGTGAAGTAAATGATTTGTCTGACGCTCTTTCGGACGAGCAGGTATTAAATCGTCAAATGGTTCTGGATCTTGAAGGTGGGGGTAATAGGATTGCTAGGGTGGCGGGTAATCCGATCAAATATAGGGGTGAAATAGAGGCGTCGCATATTTACCCTCCCAAGCTAGGTGAACATAGTCGGGAAGTATTGCGCGGGTTACTGGATTTGAATGATACGGAACTGGAAAAATATTTTAAGAATGGCATCATCTTCGAGACAGATAATCAGAAAGAGATATTCTAATTTTAAAAAGTGGGAGAGAGAATGAGTGACGGATATTCAGTAACACAAGATGGTGCTATTGCTCGATTAACCTTTGAACGGCCTGAAAAAGGTAATCTTCTAACCCTGTCAATGTTGACTCACATTGCGGATGATATACGGGACGCGGCCTCAACTGGTGTTACTAATGCTTTAGTTGTTAGAGGGTGCGGAGACAATTTCTGTTTGGGTCGCGATCCCGATGGTGCACCAGAGGGAAAATCCAAAACAGCCCTAGAGGTGCGAAAGGCATTAATTGAACCTATTCTTGGGGTATATTCAGCAATCAGAGATGCAGAGGTGCCAGTTGTTACAGGGGTTCAGGGTCTGGCTAATGGTTTGGGGTGTGGGATCACAGCAATCTCCGACGTATCCATAGCTGCAGATAACGCGCAGTTTGCTATGCCGGAAATGCGTGCCAATTTACCCCCTACCCTTGCTATGCTGGCACATCTTGATCGTATCCCGCCTAAATCTTTACTAGGTATGGTCTATTCCACAGATAAAAT
>DEBE01000107.1:0-5389 GCA_002348425.1 Alphaproteobacteria bacterium UBA2964
ACCACGCCCATCCAGTCGGGATTAGATTGAAGTAACCGCGCCTGGCCAAGAATGTCAAAAAGGCCAATAATAATGACAAGGGTAGTGTCTTTAAAGAGACCGATAAAGGTATTTACTATACCGGGGATCGCAATTTTCAGTGCCTGTGGCAATATCACCATCCTCATGGACTGCCAGTATTTTAAGCCCATAGCCTCCGCTGCTTCGTATTGTCCTTGCGGAATTGCCTGCAGTCCACCTCTGATTACTTCTGCCATATAGGCGGATGCAAATAGAGTAATCATAATCATTACCCGAAATAATTTATCCATTGTAACTTCTGGCGGTAGGAATAATTGCAGGATGATGACGGCTACAAAAAGAAGAGTTATAAGCGGGACTCCACGGAAGATCTCGATAAAAACAATACAAACCCATCGGACCAGTGGAAGTTTCGACCGCCGTCCCAGTGCTAAAAGGACACCTAGCGGCAGCGATAAAAATATCCCCGACAGACCCGCGACGAGGTTTAGCATGAACCCACCGAATTTGTCTGTGGTCACTCCCTGAAGACCCAGTCCTCCGAGGAGCAGGAAGGCCGCAATAACAGGATATAGTACAGAAAACCATCGTCCTATCCGCTTACAGGGTAGTCCATCAAATAAGACATAGGCAATGGCTGGTATCATGAGGATAATAGAGAGATTGACCCGCCAATACTGCGTTGGCGGATAAAATCCATAAAGAAACTGATGAATTCTTTGATCTAGCCAAGCCCAGCAAGCCCCTCCTGTTTGACAATCTTTAGCAGAAGACCCATCAAAATCAGCATTAAATATACCCCAATCCAGAAGCGGTGGAAAAACCAGATAGAAAAAGTAGATCGTCAAGAGCGTTAAAGTGGTGTTCCAAAGACTGCTGAAAAGGTTTTTACGAGCCCAGTATAATGTCTGTTGAATGAAAGTCGGAAATCTTGAAGGTCTAGCTTTATTTTGTTGCATTATCATCGTTCCACCAAGGCAATCCGAGCATTGTACCAATTCATAAAAAGCGATGTAAGCAAACTCAAAGTAAGGTAGAAAATCATGAAAATGGCCACAACCTCTAGGGCATGACCACTTTGGTTCAAGACGGTATCTCCCACTGAGACGATATCTTGATATCCTATTGCTACAGCTAGGGAAGAGTTTTTTGTAAGGTTCAGGTATTGGCTGGTGAGTGGGGGTATGATCACCCTTAAAGCTTGAGGGAAAATTATTTTCCGGGTAATTAAATTTTTGGGTAAACCAAGAGACTTGGCAGCTTCAATTTGGCCCTTGGATACCGATAGGATACCCGCTCTGACAATTTCTGAAATAAAGGCTGCGGTGTAAGTCGATAGGGCAATCCAAAGGGCAAATAGTTCAGGGGTAACATTAAATCCACCAATGAGGTTAAACCTTCCACGCTCGGGTACATTAAAACTGATTGGAGAGCCTAAATTTAAATACACAATGGTGGGTATTAACACCGCAATACCCAGAGCTATTGTGTATACCGGTCTTTGTCTTCCAGTTTTTTCGAAGTCTTTTCGACTCCACCTGATAAAATAAAATGCAGCAACTAAAGAAAGTACAATTGCGATTAAAATATACAGGGAGCCATCCCCAAAAATGGGACTGGGTAGTCTTATTCCTCGATTGTTGAGGAAGATAAATTCTCCGAGAGAAATACTTTCCATAACTTTTGGTAAGGTGAGTAATACTACCCACCAGAAAATTATCTGCAGCAGCACTGGTACATTTCGGGTAAATTCTACGTAAGATGCAATAGTAGATCTAACTAGAAAATTACTGGAAAGCCGCAACACTCCGCAGGTAAATCCGAGTATTGTTGCCGTTATAATGCCGAGTATGGCGACAAGAATTGTATTCAATCCTCCTACAATGATCGCACGCCCATATGTAGAGGTTGAAGAATAATCAATAATCCTCTGATTGATATCGAATGAGGCAGTATCACCTAGAAATCCAAAGCCAGTTGCTAAGCCGACAATTTCTAAATTTCTAATTGTATTGACGACGAAAAATAAAACGAGTCCGGCCAAGGCCAATAACAAGATAACTTGTATTACGTAGCCTCGCGACCGTTCGTTGTTGAGGTATTGCCTAAGCATTGGTTATCGGGAAAAAGGGATTAGTGGAGGACTGAATATCTCAAATAGACCCCTGTGGAATTTTCTCCTCCGAATCCCAAAAGAAATCCGGAGGAGAAAATAACCGTTATCGCACTGGTGGCGCGTAGAGGATACCACCTTGGTTATAAAGTGCGTTTAGTCCACGAGAGAGCCCGAGAGGCGTATTCACGCCGAGATATTTTTCAAATATCTCGGCATAGTTTCCTCCAGCCTGGATGGCGCGGACAGCCCATTGAAGGTCAAGTCCAAGTTTTTCCCCGAGGGTACCCTCCTTACCGAGAAGACGATTAATCTCAGGGTTTTTTGTGCCTTCAGCCATTTTGCCGACATTTCCCTTATTAATTCCGAGTTCCTCGGCGACAATTAGTGCGTTAAGGGTCCAGCGAGCGATGTCGCCCCATTGGTCATCTCCATGTCTAACTAGAGGGCCCAAGGGCTCCTTAGAAATAATTTCTGGGAATACCATATGCTTATCGGCGTCCTTGAAGGTACTTTTCGTTGCCGCCAGCCCTGAGGCATCCGTTGTATAAACGTCGCAACGTTCTGCCAGATAGGCTGTTCTTGCCTCGGCATTTGTTTCTATTGGGACAGGCTCATAGTTCATCTTATTAGTACGGAAAAAATCAGCTAAATTCATTTCCGTGGTCGTGCCTGTCTGAATGCAAATTGAGACGCCATTGAGGTCTTTGGCACTTTTAACACCAAGTTTTTTACGGCCGATGAAGCCTTGTCCGTCATAGTATGAGACACCAATAAATGTAAACTTGAGATCTACGTCTCTCGAAAATGTCCATGTCGTATTTCTGGATAGGACATCAATTTCGCCGGAAGTCAGTGCCGGAAATCGTGTTTTACCGGTTAGGTTGGTAAACTTCACCTTATTAGGATCACCTAACACGGCTGCAGCCAGTGCACGACAATAAGCAACGTCAAAACCTTCCCAGGTCCCTTGATCGTTGGTGTAAGCAAAACCGGCTAATCCGGTGTTAATGCCACACTGCAGATGCCCTCGGCTCTTAACCTTTTCTAAAGTTGATTGAGAAGGAGCAGCTTGTGCTGTTTTTTCTGGGGTCGCTTTCTCGCTTTTTGCGTCTTTCTTTTCTTCACAGCCGCTGAGAGATACGGCAAGAAAGGCGGATACGGAAGCAACGGCTACAAAACTTGTAAATTGCTTTAACATTTTTTTCCTCTTTGATTTTATCTAATATTGTATGAACTCTGATCTTCTTGAGCGCAGAGTGTCACATTATTCCCGTCTCAAGAAAACCTATTCTATTAAAAAGAGTTTACTTTATTTTATAAGTTTATCAGTAATTATCAGCATTTTTTTGTAATTTGTTAGAAGCCGATAGCTCGGGTGACCTTTTTACATGAAGAACTAAAGCTCCCATCAGCAGAGTCACCAATAGACCGACAATGTAAAAGCTAAGTTCAATGCCGACTAATTCTGCCAGGCCGCCCATCATAACGGGTGCACCAATAGACGCTATTCGATTGCAAGTTCCCCTGACACCGGATGCTTTTCCTCTTGATTCTACACCTACAGCTCGTAACACCGTCGAAATGATGATTGGTTGTGTTACTCCGTTGGCTGCCCCTCTGACAGCCGAAGCAAGCATTAGTAGCCACAGCAAGCCAAGGGCAGGGGTAATTGCGACAGATAATACGCCGGCAAGTATTGTCGCCATCACAAACCAATAGGGTTTTATGTAGCGTGTAACCCAGTGAGCCGAGAGAGCCGCCAAGGCTGCGGCTACAGAAGCCGCTGTAAGAAGAAATCCTATTTCTGTTCCAGAAAAACCTTTTCCAGCAAGATAGACAACATAAAAACTGCTCTGAACGGAAGCTCCCACATGCGAGAGCATGCTCACCATTACGATTAGTGCAATTGCAGGAACGGAGAGCAATCGGAAGGCGTCGATGTAGTCACCAAGCCTTGGCAATAGGTCAGAAAGTTTGATGTGACTTCGCCGAAGTTGGGTTTGATCGGGCTCCCGGTTTTCATGGACGGGCAGCATGAGCGCGCAAATAAGCATGCCCAAACCCCAAATACTTAAACCGATAAAGGCCCAAGTGGATCCGCAGGTATCCCAGATTAATCCAATTAATGGAGGAATAAGAAGCGGACCAAAACGGCAGGTAAAACTCAGTCGAGCCGTATAGACGGTGCTACCTCTCATATAATGTCCAATAAGTGTTTGAGCACCAAGCCACCCCATTGAATCAGCTAGGCCGGCAATCATTTGGAGAATTAGAACGGCCCAAATCCAGGGCATTGCAGGAAATAAAAGGGGCGAAACAATACCTATGATGGCGAAGAATATCATCACCTTTCGTCCGCCGAGCCTATCCATGAGAGCCCCCCCGTGGATAGAAAGAAACAACGGTAAAAAATGCCGAGACCCCAGAACTATACCTATTAGCAGTGGAGAGGATTCTATTGTTGCGACCCACAGAGGGACCACCACCGAGGCAAGGTAAAACATCGTCGTACTAAAAAGCCCGATGCCGTATACGGCGGCTTGAAGGTGCCAAGGAACACCTTTTGTCTCAGATGCAGCTGTATTTTTTGAATTAGGCAATTATATCAATCAAATAATGTTTAGATCTTTTTTTGAACTCGGGATTCCCGCCATGCAATGTAGTATGTACTCAAAAAAATAACTACAGCCCCGACCCACGTCCAAAGATCCGTTGTTTCTGCGAAGAAAAACCAGCCCCAAGCCACTGCCATGGGCAACCTCAGAAAATCGAAGGGTATTACGGCGCTTGCGTCAGTCTTTCCAAATGAACGCGCCTGACAAAAATGAGCGAACGAACCAGTAAGGCCTATACCAAGCAAAACAATAAGGTCGAGCAGGTTAGGCATAAAACCGATGAAAATTGTGGGTATGAGTGTTAGGGGAACAATCATCACATTCATATAGAAAACGATAAGTGAAGCGGAATCTGTTTTAGTGAGTACCTTCATGCTGAGCCAAGAACCAGCATAGAAAACAGCGGATAATAGCATTGCGAGCACCGGTACTGATATCTCCGCATATCCAGGCCTTATAATAATTAATGTACCAATAAACCCGACGATAGCTGCTCCCCATCGTGGCAGGTCTACACTCTCCTTAAGGAAGAGTGCCGCTCCAACCGTAGCGAACAATGGTATTATGAAGGTAAAGGCCGTAGCGTTTGACATAGAAACGTGAGCCACTCCGTAATAAAAGAAGAACATCGCTGCCA
>DEBE01000107.1:5774-7376 GCA_002348425.1 Alphaproteobacteria bacterium UBA2964
TTCGCCCCTGCCTTAAAAAAATAGGCACCACGAAAACAAGGCCCGCGAGGGCGCGGAAGAATACGACCTCAATGGAGGGATACCTCCCTTCGAGATAACGCACCAAAAACAACATCGTCGTGAAGGAAATTGCAGCAATAATCATCCAGAATGCGCCAAGCTGAAACGCCCGCCGTCTGTGAAGTTTGGACAGCAGTTTTTCTGAGCCTATGTCAGTCAATCGTCGTAAAAATATAGAGTGCGTATTTCGATACTCTGCCGAGGTCGGGCATTGATCGGAATATCGGGTGGCTGGAAGGATCCGTGGCAAGTCCACTTGGCTGTACCATCGTCCAAAGAGTCAAAACACTTTAAAAGGACGACCTCGTTTGTTTCCATCTTAGGGAAATAATACCAACGCTGTTCCGGGTTATATGTTAGATGGAGGACCCCTCCCACTCGATCTTGATAACGACGCTCAGCCACCAAAAGGTCTTTCTCCAGAAGCGTATCCCACCCACAAATAGCGAGAGGGGCAGTCTCTACCGGTCCGATAAGAGGACGCCAAATATTCATGGAACCAAAGCGCTTCTTGAGCCTTTTTTTGGCCTCGTCCACTGGCAAGAGATCTCGAACCCTCTGGGGAGCTGACTTGCGGGTAAAGTCATTATGCATATTTTTGACGGGATTTCTTACCTTACGACTCTGGGCCATACTGTTGTCATCTATGCGGATGGTATGATCAAACACAAGTACTTCACTGCACCCAGTTTCTTGTTTAACGATTTCTTCCATTTCCGGGTAATAAATCTCCTTGATCTGCTTGGTGTCAAAGAAATCATCAACTCTTGTATCATAGTTACGTAAAATGAAACCCTGCTTTTCCAGGGTCAAATCTTTTGCAATAACACGGCCATTATAAATTGTAACTTCTTGATCTTTGTAGACTCCGGTGCGCGTATCCGACCCCTGACCCGGTTCTTTTACCTGTGCGACCGGGGTCTCTCCAGTTGGAATGCTGAATTGAACAGTCGCCGTTACATAATTTTCATTAGTTTCAAGAGGAGATGACATGTTTCTTGCTTTCGAGAAGACGGATGATCAACAGAATACAAAAATTATCTTGAAAATGTCCATTTTATTATCAAAACATTATCTTAATTAATTTCTGTTAAAATTTTATGTGGATCCACTCATGATATTGGCTGCTTTCCCGAAGTCAAAGGGTTCCGGCTCTATCTTGCCGTCATAAATTTCTTGAATGCGCGCCTCAGAAAGTGGAAAACTGAATTCAGCGTTGCGCATTTTTATTCTGGCCTGAAGCTGTTCAATAACAAGCTCGGTCATGAGAGTGTAGTCAGCTTTGGACATCTTTTCGCTGTCTAAACCGACAATCCCATTCAGCATATGCCCAAATTCGTCTTCGTAAATTACCTTGCAGGCCCTTGCTATTAATTCATCTTTACCGCCACGACCTTTTAATCGCATTCCCTCCCGAAATAACGTACAATAGCCACCCTCAGTAAAATGACTGGAACGAACTCCAATTTCACCGTAGGTGTGATTTTGTTTGATTCGCATCTCTGTTAAGATTTTGTCCTCATCCCAAATCTCCAGTGTATG
>DEBE01000044.1:0-2935 GCA_002348425.1 Alphaproteobacteria bacterium UBA2964
TCTTTTAAAACAATATTTGATAATCTTTCAAGAATAAGGAGCTCCTAATGGGTGATGACGGCTTACGTGGCTTCATGCGCGAGGTAGATAAAAATGGCGGTCTCGACAAGCGAGACTCCCAGAAAAAAGATACGAAAGAAAAACAAACTAAACGAACCCGCAATCTGCAAGATCAAGGGATAAGAGGTTACCTCCAAAAACTTGAGAATAGTGGAGAAATGTTACGTGTAACGAAAGAAGTCGACCCCCAGACTAATCTTTCTGCGATTGAATGGAAGACATACGACCAACACGGTAAAGCAACAATTTTCGAAAATATTAAGGGTCACCCGGAATGGCAGGTATGCAGTCAAATTTTTACTGACAGAACAAAATGGTCTTTGGGTGTTAACCTGCAAGAAGATGAGTTTCTGGAGGGAATGCTTCGTAAAGTATCAAAGCCCTTGGAACCAGTAATTCAGGATACCACGAATGCTCCCTGTAAAGAGGTTATTAAAATCGGGGAAGAGGCATCACTATACGATATTCCAGTAGTAACCATTTCAGAGGAAGATGGCGGGCCTTTTATACCAGCGGGTATGGCCATTGTTAAAGATCCTGAAAGTGGGATTCGTAATATGTCTATTCACAGGCAACAGGTTTTCGATGAAAGAACCACCGGCTTTTTAATCTTGCCCCGACAGGCTCGCCGTATTCACGACAAGTATACGCAAAGAAAGGAACCTATGCCAGTGGCAGTAGTTATCGGTGCCCACCCGGCTATTTGGTTTGGATCTGCCTTTACAACCACTTTTGGGGTAGACGAGCTGGCCGTGGCGGGTGGTGTGCTTGGGGACCCGGTAAGATTGGTAAAATGCGAGACAATAGATGTTGAAGTCCCTGCAGATGCAGAGATTATAATAGAGGGCGAAATAATACCGGGCGAACTGCGCCACGAGGGACCTTTTGGAGAAGTTCCCGGTACCTATGCGGAAGCAGATGAATGCGAAGTTTTTCATGTTAAGGCAATAACTCATCGTCGGAATCCGATATATTATGCTTTACATTGTGGCGCGCCCATAACTTGTACGCAGGCAACAACTGGAATTGGAATTGAGCTTGCTACTTGGGACCATTTAAGCAAAGTCGAAGGTGGTATGGACATCATGGATATCCGGTGTCATGCCGCAGCTGGTTTAATGATGATTGTTATAAAACTGCGCCCAAAAATGTCAGGACAGGCCAAGACGGCCCTGCTTGCTGCTCTTTCAGGGCCCTATCTACACCCAAAGCTAGCGATTGCCGTCGACGAAGACATAGATGCCAATGACCTGCGTCAGGTTATGTGGTCTGTCACTACTCGAGTAAACGCTGCTGATGACGTCGATCTAATACCCAATACGCGAACTTTTCCACTGGACAAGGTATCTCCGGTGCCTGAAGGGGGTCATCAGTTTGAACGCATGGGAACAAAATGGTTGATTGATGCTACGATGCCTGCAGTAAGCCGTCCAGATCAGCGCCAGAGATTTGCTCGTGCTATGCCTAAAAATTTTGATCAAGTAGAGCTCGAAGACTTTTTACCAGAAGATCTATTCAAGTAGGATTTAGTATAAATAATGACCACGTGCCAATAAGTATTTAGCGTATTGGCAACGACATTCCATTAGTTTTAATTCCCTGAGGTTAATTGTTCGGCTCCAGGCGAACAAGTCGACCGTCTAATTCATCAGTGATAAGATAAATAAACCCATCAGGTCCTTCTCTTACATCACGTACCCTGCCAATCTTATCTTTAAGCAGCCGCTCTTCCTTGGAAATTACATTCCCTTTGATTTCTAAACGAACCAACATTTTATTTTTGAGGCTACCAATAAAAAGATTATTTTTCCATCTAGGAAATTTGGTGCCAGAATAAAAAACCATACCAGACGGGGCAATTGAAGGGGTCCAATAATATTGAGGTTGTTCCATTCCGGGCGCCCTCGTTCCTAAACCAATTTTCGATCCATCATAATCAACTCCATGCGTAATCATCGGCCATCCGTAATTTTTACCCATATTGATTATATTTATTTCATCACCGCCACGTGCGCCATGCTCATGTGTCCACACAGCCCCACTTAAAGGGTTGAGCGCCATCCCCTGCGGATTGCGATGTCCATAGCTAAAAATTTCAGTTCTAACGCCAGCATGTTTATTCATAGGATTGCTTTTCGGTATGCGACCATCATCCCGGATCCGAATTATTGAACCGGAATGATCATTAAGCGCCTGAGCTCGTAGCATTTCTCCGCGATCGCCCGTACTGATAAAAAGATAACCCAGACGATCGAAGACCATCCTGCCTCCAAAGTGCCTATCTCCAAATACCTTAGGTTCGGCATCAAAAACTTTAAGTGGATTTCTGAGTGCGCTTGTTTCCGGATCAAACACAAAGCGCGTTACCCTTGTATTTACTCCAGTCTCACCTTTCGCGGCATAAGATAAATAGATCTGACGATTGGTATCAAACTTAGGATGTAACAAGATATCAAACAATCCACCCTGCCCACTCGCGACAACATCCGGAACGCCAATTAAGGGCGTTGGATCAAGTTTTTTATTTTTGAAAAGTCTAAGCCTTCCAGCTCTTTCTGTAATTAGCATCGCTCCGCCAGACAGAAACGCTATACTCCAGGGGTTTTCGAGGCCACTTGCCAATTCAACTAGACGATAATCATGTAATTCAGATTTTAGAGAGATAGCGTATACTAGATTAGGGAAGGTCACGGCAAAAGTTACCAGGAACACTGTGGTAACTTTGATTAGTAAATAAAGGTCTTTCAGCAACATATTATAAAACATGAAATAGTCTTAACTCATATCAAGAAATATAATTAGGTAAAGGCTATAAAATAAAGCTGATAGCACCCAAGGTCCCTAGCTCCGTCGGATCCAAAATGACCCGGCGCTT
>DEBE01000044.1:3003-3252 GCA_002348425.1 Alphaproteobacteria bacterium UBA2964
CGAGGCCACTTGCCAATTCAACTATACGGTAATCATGTAGTTCAGATTTTAGAGAGGTAGCATATACCAGATTAGGGAAGGTCGTAGCAAAAGTTACCAAAAACACTGTGATAACTTTGACTAGTAAACAAAGGTCTTTCAGCAACATATTAAACAAAATAAAATAATCTTAATTCATATCAAGAAAGATAATTGGATAAATGCTATAAAATAAAGCTTATAGCCCCCAAGGTCCCTAGCTCCGTCGGA
>DEBE01000046.1 GCA_002348425.1 Alphaproteobacteria bacterium UBA2964
TATGCAGAGACACGAATTCTCGAGGCTGGCGTAAGAATTCGATAGCGTAAGTTCAAGTAATGATAGCGTTGCTCAAATAAGATTAGACAGTGAATTTAACAATTTGTGTATGTTGGCTATGGGGAACGAACACGCAAGGAAAATGTGCCGTTTAATACAACCGCTGACAAGGCGTTTTTGGTTCGCCCATCATGGCGCATCAACTGATATTGGGCTTGCTCCGCGCCTGCATTCACAAGCGGCTAAAGCTCTAGCCCAAGGCGACGCAGAAGGCGCTTCGGCTGCTTTTAATCGCATAAATAATTGGTTTGAGACATTTGTTTATTCCACCATCCAGGAATAAACCAAGCGTTTAACCATTTATATAATTTCTTTGCAAAAATTTTTAGCTAGCTTATTGCGCGCTCTGGCATGTAATGTCACTGTCAACAATTATGATTACAAATCAAGAAGACGGCTTTTTAAGAGATATTTGGTACTTTGCAGTACGCGCCGATGAGCTAAAGTTGGGGCGTCTCCTATCATTAAAATTACTTGGTGAGCCGATAGTACTAGGTCGTCAGAAAACAGGGCAGCCTTTTGCTTTAAGGGATATTTGCCCTCATCGCGGTATTCCGTTGAGCGATGGCCGTCTGATCGACGATGAATTAGAGTGCTGCTATCATGGTTGGCGTTTTAACTCTGAAGGGACCTGTATTTGCATACCGTCATTAACGGAAGATCAGAACCTTGAGTTAAACCGAATTAAAGTCCCGAACTATCCTGTCCAAGAACTTTCGGGTTGCATCTGGATTTTTATGCCGTCCGACTTTCGGAATATGGAATTAAAAAAAATACCGCCAACTGTGCCAGACGCGTTCTCTAAACCGGCAATGACTGAAAAACTTACCTTTCCATGTCATATTGACCACGCCGTTATAGGATTGATGGATCCAGCTCATGGTCCTTATGTTCATCAGTCATGGTGGTGGAGATCTAGAAAGTCGGTTCATACAAAGTCAAAGGTGTTTGGCCCAACCGATCTTGGCTTTGCTATGCTGAAACATAAACCTTCCAGCAATTCGCTGGCATATAAAATACTAGGACGAGATATTGAGACAGAAATAACTTTTAGGCTCCCTGGAATAAGAATTGAGACTATCCATGTAGGGCGTAATTTGGTAGTGGGTTTAACGACGGTAACTCCGATCGATAGGAAAACCACGCAAATTAATCATCTTGTGTTCTGGTCAATGTCCTATTTATGGCTCATTAAACCTTTTCTAAAACCATTTCTTAAAAGATTTCTCCAACAGGATAGGGATATTGTAGAAAAGCAGCAGAGAGGTTTACAGTACGAACCTAACTTAATGTTGATCAATGATGCGGATGTTCAAGCCAAGTGGTATTTTCGGTTAAAAAAAGCTTATGGCGATGCTGCAAAAAATAAAGAACCATTTATTAATCCAGTAGAGCTAACGACCCTTAATTGGCGAAGCTGAGGTAATCGTATTGTATTACCTCTATTTTTTAAAACAAAACTTTCGATTCATCGGATTTGGTTACTTAGCAGCGTTCTTATCGACATTTGGCCAAACGTTTTACATAGCAATGTACAGTGGCGAATTAAGAGCAACTTTTAGCCTTAGCCACGGGGACTTTGGGAACATCTACGCTGTTGCCACACTTTCGAGTGGTTTTATTCTAATCTGGCTGGGTAAAATTATCGACCGAGTAGATTTGAGGTTTTACGCTGTCTGTCTTTGTCTTGGCCTAGCAGGTGCTTGCTTGCTAATGTCCTTAGCTCAAGGCGTAATCACATTGATATTGGCTATTTTCCTTCTTCGGTTGATGGGGCAAGGCTTATTAAGTCAAGCCGCAACCGTTACAATGGCCAGATACTTTGACGACTTTAGCAGGGGAAAAGCCGTGAGCCTCGCGGCTTTGGGTTTCCCTAGTGGTCAGGCTATTTTTCCATTCGCTTCCGTATTGGTATTGACTTTAATGGCTTGGCGGGAGGTCTGGGTTATAAGCGCTGTTTTAGTGTCAGTGACTGCCCCCTTTTTATTGCTTTGGTTATTGAAAGGACACAAACAACGACACTTAAAGTTTTTGGCACGTGACGTGTCTGAAAATAAAAGAAGTGGAAGTCATGTCACGAAACAGTGGACGCGCGGTGACGTGCTAAGGGATATAAGGTTTTTTTTGTCTATGACGGCGCTAATGTCATCCGCATTCATAATAACTGGTTTGAATTTTCACCAGGTACACCTAACTGACGTTAAAGGTTGGGATCTTGGGTTTTACGCTTCCTGTTTTTCTATCTACGCAGTGTGTCAGGTTGCTATGTCAATTGTTACAGGAGTGCTGGTGGATCGATTTGGCGCGCTAAGTCTAACCCCATTTTATTTGCTTCCTATGGTGTGTTCTACCCTTGTTATAGCATTTTGCGATGCTTCTTGGACGATAGTATTATTCATGGCATTAGCGGGTACAACGGGAGGAGCTACAGCAACGATAATTTCAACTATGTGGGCCGAATTATATGGCGTTCTTCATCTAGGTTCGATTAAGGCCATGGTCGCTGGCATTCAAGTTATCTCGAGCGCTCTCGGCCCTGCAGTTTTTGGCCTACTTATCGATGTGAATATAAAGATAGAGGATATTTCATTAGTCTGTGGCGTTTACGCATTTCTTGGCTGCATTTTGCTAGCAGTTTTATTCCGGCCGAATATGCTTGTTTTTTGGAAACGTTAGTTAAATTTTAGTATGAAAGTCCGCGAAAAAACTTCGCAATACTGGAAACTGTTTTATTTACGTCGTTTTCCGTGATATCCCGATGTAGTACTAGGCGGAATGTTGGTGGGCGCCCACCTATCAGTATACCTTCTTCTTTTAGAAAGTTTTGTAACGGTGCTCTATGTTTATGTTCCACTTTGATGAATACCATATTCGTGTTGGCGCCCTGAGGTTCGGTTTCGATATCTGGTATCTGGGCTAACTCAGAAGCTAGGCGAGCTGCTAAAGCATGATCTTGGATTAGCCGGTCGACTTGGTTTTTCATCGCTACAATACCACAAGCAGCAAGAATGCCAGCCTGCCGCATCCCCCCACCTAGCATCTTTCGGACCCTTCTTGCTTCATTGATGAAATCCTGGTTTCCTACCAAAACAGAACCAACTGGCGCGCCTAGGCCTTTTGATAAGCATAGAGAAACGGTATCAAAGCTACTCGCTAATTCTCTTGGTGTACATTTGTTGGCGATGGCAGCATTCATTAACCTAGCGCCATCTAGATGCGAGCGGAGATTAACTTTCCTTGCGGCAGCCGTAGCGCATTGCATATATTTGGGTGACAGTGGTTTACCATTATATGTATTTTCAAGACAAAGAAGTTTGGTTCGAGGAAAGTGCATATCATCAGATTTTACTTTTCCAATAGCCACTTCAATGTCAATAGATCCGTCTTCCAGCACGGGAACTGTTTGCGGTATAACTCCCCCTAGAGCCGCTGTGCCAACGGCTTCTGATTTATATATGTGATAGCCCTCGCCAATGATGTATTCTTCGCCACGACCGCAATGTGTTAAAACTGACGTGAAATTTGATTGCGTCCCAGATGTTACAAATAGTCCAGCTTCAAATCCCAGTGTGTCGGCGACTAATTCCTCTAGCTCGATTATAGTTGGATCATCCCTATAAACGTCATCGCCAACTTTGGCATTTGCCATTGCTTCGTACATTTCTGGCGATGGTTTGGTTACTGTATCGCTTCTTAGGTCTATCATTTTGAACTTCCGGACAGATAATTTTGAAATAAGAATTGAATTAGGTTATTGCGAATACTTAAGCTGAAGATCTCAAGATATCAAACCTCATTAACATATTGTAACAAAGAAAACGAGACTGGTACCCTAGCTAATCCACTTTGATAACAATTATTTTTTTAACTGCATTTAGTGCAGAACAGACCGAAAATCTGGCAAGCTTACTAGAACAGAACAGAGATTGTTTGATGCAAATAACTATCTTATAAATAGAACGGGTTACGCATAGGAGCGAATTATGTCAAAACTTAAAATCGCAGTTATTCCTGGTGATGGGATTGGTTGGGAAGTGATTCCGGAGGGTTTAAAAGTTCTCGAAGCCGTTGGCAGGAAATACAACATTGAATATTCGTTTACCGAATTTGATTGGGGATGCGAACGATACCATAAGACAGGAAAATTAATGCCTGATGATGGAATTGAAACTCTGAAGAGTTTTGATTCTATATTTTTGGGAGCTTGCGGCTACCCTGGCGTACCCGATCATATTTCTCTTTGGGGATTATTAATTCCAATTCGTAGAGAAATGAAACAATACGTTAATCTTCGACCTGTCAGAATGTTGAAAGGAATGCCATGTCCGCTGGCAAATAGAGGCCCCGAAGACATAAACTTTTGGGTGGTTCGCGAGAATAATGAGGGTGAATATTCTGAGATTGGTGGCAGATTACATCGTGGAACTGATCATGAAGTCGCGATACAAGAGTCAATTTTCACCAAGTTTGGCACAGATAGAATCCTTCGATATGCCTTTGATCTTTGTAAGCAATTGGGTCTGGAAAAAGTTACATCTGCGACAAAGTCAAACGGTATTATTCACACGATGCCATACTGGGATGAGCGATTTTCAGTCATAGCCGAAGAATATCCAATGTTGACCACAGACCAATATCATATCGATATATTGACAGCTAATTTTGTATTGCACCCCGATTGGTTTGATGTCGTGGTCGGCTCAAATTTATTTGGGGATATCTTGTCAGACCTTGGACCAGCTGTAGCAGGGTCAATTGCTATTGCGCCTTCAGCGAATATTAATCCAGACGGAGACTTACCATCTATGTTTGAGCCTGTGCATGGATCAGCGCCTGACATAGCGGGGAAAGGGATAGCAAACCCCATTGGCCAAATCTGGTCGGGTTCTATGATGCTCGAACATCATGGCTATAAAGAGGCAGCAGATGAAATTGTCCGGGCTATTGAAGAAGTAATATCGGAGGGTGGGCCGAAGACGCCAGATCTTGGTGGACAAGCAAATACCAAGGAACTCGGTCAGGCTATTGCAGATAGTATTCGTTAGCCAAAAAATAATTATCTCTTGCTAACAGATGAGTGGCCCTTATTTATTTTCTTCTGTTTCTTTTTTATGGACGTTTATACATTGTGATACGCAAAACTGCTAAATGCAGCCAAGACACTATTGGAGGAAGACATGACATCTATGGGAAATATTTTTGAATTTGATACGCTGTCATTACATGCTGGCCAGTCACCTGATTCGGAAAATGGTTCTAGGGCCGTCCCCATATATCAGACGACGTCCTACGTTTTTAAAGG
>DEBE01000086.1:0-558 GCA_002348425.1 Alphaproteobacteria bacterium UBA2964
CCTAAATTTATTGATGGCTAATGCTCAAAATAAGGTAGCACTCATAACAGGCGGCTCAAGAGGTATAGGAAAATCTATCGCCTTGGAATTCGGTAATCTAGGTTACGACATCGTCTTCAACTATTTTAGAAATCATACTGCGGCGGAAAAGACGCAACAGGAAATAGAAGATTTGGGAGTTAACTGTTTAAAATTACGTGCTCATCTAGCAGAACCAGATCAGATATCAAAAATGTTCCAATCAATCGCCGAAAAATTCGACACAATGGATGTTTTAATAAATAACGCTGCCTCCGGTGTCCAAAGAAATGTGGATGAATTAACTCCAAAACATTGGGATTGGGCAATGAATATCAATGCGAGAGCGCCATGGTTATGTTCTATTGAAGCAGCTAAATTAATGCGAAATGGCGGCTCAATTGTGAACATTACATCTGAAGGTTCTAGAAAGGTTCTGCCATATTATTTGTCAGTAGGAACATCTAAAGCAGCTCTGGAGTCACTGACAAGGTACTTGGCAGTAGAACTCGCCGAAAAGGGCATTAACGTTAATGCTGT
>DEBE01000086.1:887-2900 GCA_002348425.1 Alphaproteobacteria bacterium UBA2964
TCAGGAGGTTTTGTTCAAACTGATGCTTTGGAAACGTTCCCGAACAAAAAGGACATGGTGTCTGCTGTCAAAAACACCTTATCGGGAAGAGTTATAACAGGAGCTGATATTGCGAAAGTCACGGCGTTTCTGTGTAGCGAAGATGCTGAAATGATAAAAGGTCAGGTTGTCGTGGTTGATGGAGGCGTCACTCTTCCAGCCCCTTTACCATCTACGGAATTATAACTACTCCACCAATATCTCTGTCACCATAATTTTGCGATCACCACAGTCGAGTTCTTTTTTAAGATCCGCATATGTGTTTCGAACAAACCCCAACCCAATTCCACTTTCCGCCGAAGTTATAACACCTACCGACTTACCGTCGTACGTAATTTCCTTCTGATCAAGATCTCCCTGCCACGCTAATTTAACAAGTTTTCTCTGTACCTTCTCATAGGTATTTAACCTAGCTACCACCTCTTGACCAATATAGCATCCTTTATTAAAACTAATGTGAGAAATTAAACCTGCCTCAAGGGGATTAAAATCTTCTGTTAATTCAAATCCAAATGCAGGTATACCCAGTTTCAACCTCAATTGATTGAAATCCTTAAGATCAACCTTATTAAATTTACCTGCGAAAAAATCCCCAATTTTAGAACGTGCAGTCATAGATCCTATAACATCAATGCACCGAACATCCGACATTTCCTCTCTTATCACAATTACCGATTCACCTTCAATTTCACAACGCATCGAATCTCTTACAAAAAGCTCTGAAATCCCTGGAAATAATTCATCCCATTTTTCACCTACCAATCGAAAGTGACATGTTTCCGCGGAAGTATCCTTGACTTCAACGTCCTCCATAATTGTATAAAACTCGATCCACTCGATGACTTTTCTCTTTGATTCTTTAGCCGTCGTTACAAGAACCTTTTCTGGAAGCCGATGTACACCGAGAAGATCGATTATTCGGCCTTTATTTGTAGTCAGAACCGAGCTCATGCCAGTATACGGTTCGGTGAGATTTTCGAGTTTATTGGTAGACAACCTATCAAGAAGATCCAGGGAATCTTCCCCGTACAAATCTATCCTGCTGAAATAGTCAACTAGATCTACAAAAACAGGCTTTTCACTCAAGTAATATTTACCTATACACTAAACGAAGTTCCGCAACCGCAAGTGGTTTTGGCGTTTGGATTGTTGAACACAAACCCTTTTCCATTCAAACCACCAGAATATTCTAGGACGGTACCTGCCAAAAACACATAAGACTTTTTATCAACAAAAAGCCGGACCCCATTTTCATCTATTACTTTATCGGTTTCTCTCGGACCGTCACTTACTATCTCTAATATATAAGTTAAGCCAGAACATCCTCCACCCTTCACTCCGACCCGTAAATCAGCTTCCGGGTTTCCTTCTGCAGCGGCAAATTCTTTTACATGGTGAGCCGCCTCTTCACTAATGGCTATAGAAAGTGGCACTGGGCCTTGAGTGGTTGTCATTTAGACCTCCCAACATCTTCGTTTATCCTCATTACAAAATCGCACACTGAAGATTTGCTTCGTTTTCAAAACTAATCTAGGGCATTGATTTTATTAATATAGCAATGGTCAGTCAATATTAGCTAAGACAACTCAGGGTCAAATATTTTTGCCTCAAAGCCGGCTAAGTATACGTTTGTACTTGAGGTTCTAGGAGTTTTACCTAATTTTCCAATCCACAAACTGCTTCGTTTTTGAAAAAAGCGACCATCAATTGATGATTAGGCGGCTTCACCTTTTTTTCTTCCGGCGTCGGCACCTACTGCAAGTGATTCAGCATTTTTCTGTAACTCTAAATCCTGCATTAATCCACACTGAATACATTCCTTAAAGTCCCCAAAAGTATCTCGACGGGTATGCATATCCCCACGACATTTTGGGCAAGCTCTGTAATCAACCATTTTTAATCCCCACCTTCTCTGAATATCAAAATTCTTAACTTTCCGTTTTGATAATCTTTAAATCTTGTTTATATTTGTTT
>DEBE01000222.1 GCA_002348425.1 Alphaproteobacteria bacterium UBA2964
TATTTCACCGGAACTTGATGAAGGCCCGTTGGTTGTAGATGAGAGGAAAAAATAAAGATGGTGGATAATACATGGCGTTTAATTGTGGATAAGAATTCTTATGCTGATTTTTCGGTATCCGTCTCGCCGGCAATCGAGAAAGCCGTTGTTAAAGGTGAAGCGCCGCCTACCGTATATCTTAATATATTTGATTCTGATTCAATTACAATTGGGGTGAACGAAGATCCAGAACAAGCATTAGACCTAAATTTTTGTCGAGAGAATAATGTTTCAATCAGACGCCGGCCTAATGGTGGTGGCCCGGTTTATGCGGGGGAAGGCTCTGCTTTTCTCGTTTATTTTTTACCAACCGATCATCCAGAAGTGCCCGACACCACGACCGAGGCCTTTCCTAAAATTTTGAAAGCTTTTGCGGAAACCTTATCTAAGCGCTATGGGTTTGCTGCGGAATATCGTCCGCTTAATGATATCCAAGTAGAGGGCCGTAAGTTAGTTCCCACTTCGCTAAAAATCGAGGATGGGGTAATGACCTTCCGAATCGTAGTTAACGTTAAACCCATAGATACAGAGCTGGCTGGAAAAATAATGCCTATGCCGCCTGAAAAGGTGAAAGATAAGGCTTTGAAGGATATGACTTCCCGTTTCACTTGGTTGGAAAGAGAAGCAAAGAAAATTATAGATGCGAAAGAGTTGGAAACCCTAGTACGAGAGACAACGGCTCATGCTTTTCAAGAGGGTGATCTGGTGAAAGGTAGGGTACTAGATATTGAACGCAGTTATGCAGATATTTTCCGTTCAGAATATGAGAGTGATGAATGGCTTTTTGCTAATAGCAGAAAGACACTGCTTGGCGGGGTATTAAGGAACGGTGATATGATGGGTCTAGGCAGGGCAAAGGCTGTTGGAGGTCTGATTTGGGCCACGTTAGTAATACGGAATGGCGAGGTTCTAAAGGCAATTATAAACGGTGATTGGCATCCACGTCCTTTGGTGAGTGTTGCTTGGTTGGAAGATTCTTTGACAGGGTGTCCCGCAAATCTTGATAGTCTGAGTAATTGTGTAGCGAGATTTTTGGACCGGGACGATGTTGAGTTTGCGGGAGTAAAGGCTCACGATATCTCAGCTGCAATTGAAATAGCCCTCGATAAAATGTCGCCTGTGAAATTATAGTAATAATTTATTGGAGCTTTGGTCATGCCTGTTCTGAATTCAGAAACTGTAGCGCCTGGTATAATAAGGGTTGCAATTAATCGGCCAGAAAAAAGAAATGTTTTAAGCCCAGACATACGTGATGCTCTGATTGATAAATTATCTAGAGCACTTAGCGATAATGCGGTTGAAGGCATAGTACTAGGGAGCACTGACGGTAACTTCTGTGCCGGAGGTGATATAGATACCATGATTGAAATGGATATCAGATCTGGTCGAGCAAGGATGAAAGAAAATCATCGGTTGGTACGGCTGTTGGCTGAGGCGGAAAAGCCAATAGTCGCGGGAGTGGAAGGTTTTGCTGTTGGAGCAGGAGCCGGCCTCGTTTTACTTTGTGATAGTATTATTCTTGCTCAGAGCGGCACCATTGGATTTCCCTTCTTTCGAGTTGGGCTTACACCAGACTATGGCATACTGTTCACTCTGAGCCGAAAAGTGGGGCACTCTAGGGCGCGACAAATTTTGCTTTATGCTCAAATGGTGAAGTCTCAAGAGGCTAAAGAAATCGGACTTGCGGATGAGCTGGTTCCGGATGGGGAGGCTGAAAAACAGGCAATCGAAAAAGTTAGACGTCTAATAGATATGCCACCACATGCCTTTGCCCTTACAAAGCGTCACCTTTCAATGGAACCTCAATCACTCGAGGCGGCACTTGAATTAGAAAATATGTCGCAATCAATAGCTTTCATTGGTCCAGAACTCGAGGAGGGTAGGTCTGCATTCTTAGATAAGCGCAAACCCGCCTTTAGGTGACGGAAAGTCGATATGGTAGATGTCGCGGTCATCGGTGTAGGGCAAACATGCTATGGAATGTACCCCCATAAAACCCTTAAGGACTTGTTTCATGAGGCAGCAGTTGACGCCTTTGATGATGTTGATAAGGGGTTTGATCCGCTAGAGGTAGAAGAGGCATACATCGGATCTTTGTCCACTGGAGGTGCTCAGCTTGGTAACTTTGCACCCTTGATGATGGAAGCTGCAGGGATGATTGGGGCAGGTGCGCGCCACATTGAGAATGCTTGTGCTTCATCTGGCTTTGCCATGCGTGATGCAGTTTCAGCAATAGCATCCGGCAGAACTAAGATTGCGGTGGCTGGGGGAGTTGAAAAAATGTCTGATCTTCCCAGAGAAAGAAATCGGCTATGGCTTGGAATTTCCGGAGACGTAGAATGGGAGAGGCTGGCTGGGACTAATTTTGCTGGAATTTACGCTATGATGGCCCGAAGACATATGTACGAATTTGGTACAGAGGAAAAACAAATCAAGATAGCTGCAGTAAAGAATCGTTCCAATGCCATGGCTAACCCTAAAGCTCAATTCCGAGTGCCCCTTGACCTTGAGCGTGCGATGAAATCTCCAAATTTGGCCTCCCCACTGTCATTATCTGATGCTTGTGGTATTACCGACGGTGCATCGGTCGTAATTATGTGCCGTGCCGATCTTGCATCCAGTTTTACGAGCCAACCAGTTTTGGTTGTGGGTAGTGGTGGCGCTAGCGATTATGTAGCTATCCACGATCGTTACACTATGACCGCGTTGGAGGGTACAAGGCGTGCAGCTAAACAGGCTTATGAGATGGCAGGAATTAGCCCTAAAAACATTGATTTTGCTGAGGTTCATGATTGTTTTGCAATTGCTGAGTTATTGGCCTGCGAGGATCTTGGGTTTTGTGGAAAAGGTGATGCAGGAAAATATATTGCAAGTGGAGCCACCGGCCGAGATGGTGCACGTCCGGTTAATAACTCTGGAGGTCTTATTGCCAAAGGACACCCAATCGGTTCCACAGGAACCGGGCAAATTTATGAAGT
>DEBE01000123.1 GCA_002348425.1 Alphaproteobacteria bacterium UBA2964
GTATCGAAGTCTAAGTTGACCTTGATATGTTCCGGCGTCAGTCCCAATACGTCAGCAACAATTTGAGATAAAATTGTCATATGACCCTGTCCCTGAGGAATTGAATCAGCTGTTACGCTAACAGTACCCAGTGGATCAACATTCACAGTTGCGTTAGCTACCGCTCCGCCTTTCGGATTTCTTTGTCTTTCATCGCGAGGCAATATATTAGACAGATATCCCATATTGGACTGAGCTGGCTCAACAATCGCTGCATAACCAATACCATATTTCTTTCCTGCTGCCCGCCGTTCATCTCGGCGTTTCTTTAAATCATCTAAGGCACCTTCTTTGATCGCTTTTTCAATAGCTGCAGGATAATCTCCGCTGTCCAGTAGTGCCCCTGCAGCTGCACGGTATGGAAATACTCCTGCAGGGACAAGATTTTTGCGAATAACATCCAACGGATCCATATCCAACTCGTGGGCGACTTTTTGCATCATCCTCTCAATACCGTAATACATTTGAGGACCACCAAAGCCCCTTACCATGGCAGACGGGCATTTGTTCGTCATAACAACGCGATTGGTGACCGCCAGATTTTTTATATCGTACGCCCCAGTTAAAATTCCATGCATTCGATAAAGCGGGCCTGGCATAGGAGCGCGTAAAAAAGCTCCGTAGTCATCTTGTTGATCGAAGCGGAAGGCGGTAACAGTTCCGTCGTTTTTTACAGCCGCCTCCATCTCGATAAGCCTGTTTGGGGCAGCGGCTGCAGCGGATAAATGCTCTAATTTGTCTTCAACCCATTTTACTGGTTTACCCACTCTTTTTGAGGCTAGACAAATAAGTACAACATACGGAAAAATTTGAACCTTTATACCAAACCCACCTCCTGACCACTGTGGGGTGCGCATCCGTAATTGAGAGTTCTTGACACGAAGTGCCATCGACATTACTGGGTGGGATGTAAAGGGCCCCTGATAATTCGATGAAACGTCATACAAGTCTTCACCGGGATGAAAATCTGCAGTAACAACAAATCCTTCTAAGGGTGTTTGCGAATTTCGTGGGTACCGAACCTTCATTTTGACGATTTTATCGGCTTCATCGAAGGCGCCCTCTGGGTCACCGTATGAAAAATCTCGAGTAGATACTACGTTACTACCGACAGCTTCATGAACTATCGGAGCGTCCTCTAAAATTGCTTTTTCCTGATCAATCACGGGGGGCATGGATTCATAAACGATATCGATTTCTGCTAGTGCATCTTCCGCTACATATCTGTCTCGGGCGACAACCAAGGCAACCGGTTCACCTACATATCGCACTTTTTCAACTGCGAGAGCCCACTGGTTAATGGGTTGTCGTAAAACTATAAGAAAGGCTTCTGACATCTCCTTTACGTCTTCGCCTGTCATAACCGCAGAGACACCGGGAATTTTTTCGGCACGACTTACATCGATTGATATAATTTTTGCATGGGCGTGAGGTGATCTTAGAATAGCAGCATGTTGTGTACCGGATCGGGTAGGGAGGTGATCCGAATACTGGGCCTTACCCATAAGTAAAATTTCGTCCTCAACTCTTGGGACCGGCTGTCCAAGGTATTTTTGGCCCTGCGGTTTGTTTTTCATCGAGGATTTTTCCTGTTTTTTTGTATAAAAAGGTATAAATCAAATTAATAAATATTTTATAGATAGGTGTTGCCAGTAAATTACGCCATAATCAACCAAAATAACGGGTCAAAATGCCGCAAAACAATAAAATGTTAAAGTGATGGAGCGGCCTTGATGTTTTTTTAACCCTATAAACCCAGGGAATAAAAACCGGATTTAAAAAATGAAAGACAATACGGTCGAAATTGATAGGTTAGTGGAACCTCATAAGTTAAATTTTTCCAAAAAATTCAATGTATCTGCATCTTTTATCGATCGCCATATCCTTGAGGGTAGAGGTGATAAAATTGCTATAAAAACATCAGAAGAGCAATGGAGCTATAGAGACCTCTCTGATGCGGTAAACCGATATGGGAATTACCTATTAAGTATTGGGGTAAATCCGGGGGAACGTATAATGATGGTAATGTCTGACGTTCCGGATTTTATCGCGATATTCTTCGGAGCAATAAAAAGCGGTATAATCCCTGTCCCAGTGAATACAATGCTCAGGACGGAAGATTATAAATACCTTATAACTGATTCTGCATGCGCCGGTTTTATATATAGTAAAATTTTTTCTGGAACGATTGAGCGGGCAATTAAGGAAGCAGGTCATAAACCTAAAAATATACTTTCAGCCGAAAATCTCAGGAATGCTGCTGCTGCTTTGCCCACTGAATTAGCAGTTTCTATAAACTCTCACCTAGATGATTGCTTTTGGCTTTATTCGTCTGGCTCAACAGGCAAGCCAAAGGGTGTCGTGCACCCACACAGATCAATGGTTTGTACATCCGAGCGCTTCGCTAAAAATACTGTAGGTTTGAATGAAAACGACACTGTTTTTTCGGCAAGCAAATTGTTTCATTCCTATGGCTTTGGAAATGCGATGACATTTCCTCTATGGGTTGGGGCGACTATTGTTTTATCAGATCGGAAGGTAACTCCAAAAATGAGCTTCGAAATGATCAAACAATTTAGGCCTACAGTATTTTTTGGTGTTCCAACATTATATGCACAGCAGCTTAGGGCTATGGAAACAGAGAAACCAGACCTGTCGTCACTCCGGATTTGTGTTTCAGCTGGCGAGGCTTTGCCCGGGGACGTATTCCGTCGTTGGCAGGAAAAAACCGGTACCCTTATTATAGACGGCCTTGGCTCGACCGAAAATCTTCACATATTTATTTCGAACCGCCCTAGCGACTACCGATATGCAACCTCAGGGAAACCAGTATCTGGCTATAAAGTAAAAATAGTCGACGAAAAAGAAAAAGAAGTGATAGAACCCAACGTCATCGGCACTGTATGGGTAAAAGGCGAGTCGGCCGCACGAATATACTGGAATAACTCAGAAAAGACCTCGGCTACAATGAAAGGTGAATGGCTAAATACCGGTGATATGTATTATCGAGATGCAGATGGTTATTACCACAATGCTGGTCGCGGTGACGATATGATGAAAGTAGGAGGTCTTTGGTGCTCGCCGTTTGAGATTGAGGACCGACTGATAGAACATCATAAAGTTTTGGAAGCGGCTGTTGTTGGTCACCTCGACGACGATGGCCTGATGAAACCGGCAGCCTTTGTGGTACTTAATAACATCAACGATGCTGACGACAGAATAGAGAAGGCGTTGGTCAGTCACTGCCGGGAAGGCTTGGCCCATTACAAATATCCGAGGTGGTTCCATTTCGTTGATGATTTGCCTAAAACAGCAACGGGTAAGATACAACGATTTAAACTACGGGAAATTCATGATCATGGGAGAAAAAATGAACCAAGTTGTTAAAGGGCAGTGTCTTTGTGGGGCAGTGAAATACAAAGTAAAAATACCCGAGGAGCCAGTTTATTCCGGACTATGCCATTGCAGGGACTGTCAGCGATATACCGGAACGGCATTCGCTTCTAGTTTGATGGTTCTAAAAACCGATTTAGAGATTTATGGTGATCTCAAGTTTTATGGCAAAAATACAGATCGAGGAACAATTATGGAACGGGGATTTTGTTCCGTTTGTGGGTCTAACGTAGTTTGCAGATCGGAGGGTTGGAAAAAATATTATGTGTTAAGTGCAGGTACACTTGACGACCCGACTGTATATAAACCTCAGGTTAATATTTTTACTCGAAGTGCACATGCGCATGCATTAGAGGTGGG
>DEBE01000203.1 GCA_002348425.1 Alphaproteobacteria bacterium UBA2964
GTATCATGAACTCAATTTGACAATGTTAAAAGTGGTGTTCACATTGCGAAGATATGTCTGATAATTCTCAACCTAAATTCACAAGTTCACACCTAATAAAATCAGGTGTAGCACGATGGATGGATATCTCTCCAAATATCAGAGGGGCTTTTTGTGTAATAATCGGAGCATTTCTATTAATTGTAATGGCTGGCCTAGTTAAACATTTGGGTAAAACTTTACCTGCTTTTGAGGTTTTATTTATCCGTTTCCTCGCAGGTCTTATTGTTATTTTCCCGCTAGTTTGGCGATTGGGACTAAAATCTATAAAAACTTCTAAACTACATCTTCATGGCGCCCGTGGTTTTGTAGGATTTATGGGAAATCTGTGTTTTTTTTATGCTCTTATAAATATTTCATTAGCCGATACCGTTACTATCCAATTCTCTCGACCATTAATTATGATAGTGATTGCCGCACTATTCCTTAACGAAATCATCGGGTTTAGGCGAGGAATAGTAACCTTACTAGGTTTTAGTGGAATTTTACTTATTACAAAACCTTTTGGAGAGGGTTTTGACCCCTGGTTTCTTGTTGCTCTCAGCGGCACAATTTTTGGCACCGGGGTAGTCCTCACAATAAAAATCCTTAGCCGAACTGAGAAAACGGTAACCATAATGTTTTATTTTGCCCTTTTTACCACTTTATTAGCGCTCATTCCGGCGATTTTTGTATGGCAAACACCAAGTTGGACAGAGTTCTTACTTTTAATCTTAACCGGTACATTGGGGATTATTGGGCAAGGACTATTTACGCATGGTATTGGACTTGGTGATACCACTTTTGTAATGCCATTTGATTATATGCGGATTGTATATGCATTTTTAATTGGAATTTTTTGGTTTGCAGAAACACCGGGATGGTGGAGTTATTGTGGTTCAGCAATTATAATTGTTAGCAGCCTTTACCTACTAAGAGCAGAGAATGAAAAAATTAATTCTAAGTAATTAAACATTATCTCAGTTAAAGAAATTAAATTAGAGAACTTTCAGGGAGTAAATTATGACGACTTTAATAACGGGTGCCGGGCTCGTCGGCACATCATATGCGCAACAGGCGGTTCGACGTGGCGAAAAAGTGGTCTTTGTTGACCCTATTCCCCGTGAAGATTTTATTCGTAGAAAATTAGGCAATGCTGATTTTACCTATCTTAATGAAGATGTAAGAAGTCTGCCAGGGCTAATAGCGACGATTAATGAATATGAGGTCGATACCATACTCAACACTGCCTCAGTTATTGGCAAGAAAGTAAATGACCCAATACATTTTGGATATTCACTAAATGTCGGAGGTACCCAAGCTGTCGCCGATGCCGCACGTTTGACCAAAATAAAGAGAGTAATCCATATCAGCACGTTTGGCGCCTATGATTGGCGAAAAGTTGGAAGGGGTCCAATCAAGGAGGATGATCTCTTAGGAACGGGAACGGCATACAGCAATTCGAAAGTCGCACAGGAGATGATTATTGAGGCCTATGCTTTAGAAGCCGGATTCGATTTATTTATGCTGAGACTAGGAAATGTATTTGGCGTCGGACATTTCTGGGGTGGTTCGGGTGGAGGGCAAAAGGTCCAAGATCTCGTCGTTGCAGGAATTACCGGGGAGCCAGCACAGATTCCACAGGAACAAACCATGGATTTTGTATACCTTTACGCTAAAGACTGTGGTGACGCTATTGATAAATGTGCGACCATTGACGCACCTAAAGAAAACGTTTTCAACATCGCCTATCCAGTCACAACCTCGTTTGAAGCACTAGTTGAAATTATAAAAAATCAACTCCCAAAACTCCGTGTCGATATTATTCCCGGAAACCCGCCAGTAAACAGGGCAGCGCCACTTGATATTAGCCGAGCAAAGAAAATGCTGGATTGGGAACCAAAGTTCTCAATGGAGGATGCCTTTGCTGATTATATCTCTGACCTTAAGGCACAGTTATCGTAATAAATTTTTCAGGCGAGAAAGACGAGATAAATAAAATGTAAGTCAGATACATGTCAAATTTTTCTGGTAGGAACGATTGCGCCACAATAAGGTGTTAAAAAAAATTTGTTGCAAGGGCGCCATTAAATAGAGGGAGATATTCTAAAGTGATTTCCATTAGGGAACTGCATAAAGAATTTATCGTTGATGAAGGTAAGGTCATCGCCCTCAATAAACTGGATATCGAGATAAATGCTGGAGAGTTAATTTTCTAAAATTCAATGGCTGAAAAATAATGCTCGATAATAAAGATGGAAAATATAATGTAGGCGGAGTTCTGCTGGACAGACCATTTAAAATAAGGAGGCTTGGTCATTTCGGTATTAACGCGATTAAAATGGAGCAAGCTCTTCATTTTTATCATGTATTAATGGGATTTAAGATAGTAGACATTCGTGATCCCTTTCCCAATAACAAAAAAGTTCCGAATAATCTAAAAAACTTTGGTGACCTACGAGGCTATTTTTTTCGCTACTCACACGATCATCATGCCTTTGTTCTTTATAATCACCGTCAGCGAGGGGCTATAGATAAACTAGGCCGGTGGCGCGAACACATCACGGTCAATCAAATTACTTGGCAAGTGGGCACGCTTAGCGAAGTTGTCAACGGACACAAATGGCTCACCGATTGCGGATGTAATATGATTCGTTCTGGCCGAGACATGCCGGGATCAAATTGGCATACCTATTTAATGGACCCGGATTGGTTCCAAAATGAACTTTATTACGGAATAGAACAAATTGGGTGGAATGGATACTCAAAACCTTGGGAAATGCACAACCGCGAGTTTAAAGAGGTGGCAACATTACCTCAAATTTCTGAATATCGTGAAGTAAACGCGGCATTAGACAGCGGTATAAACTTTCAAACGGGTTACAGAGACATAGAGCCAGCACAAGAAAAATACAACGTCGACGGTATCTTACTAGCTCGGCCTTTTAAAATTACCAAAATTGGTCCAGTAAGATTATTCTGTAAAGATGTTGAAGATGCGCGATCTTTCTATTGCGATACACTTGGTTTCATCGAGACCGAGGTAATAAATTTTAAGGGTCATAAATGTATTTTCATGCGCAACAACACCGAACATCATTCAATGTCACTATATCCAATCGCCCTTAGAAAAGAGCTTGGTTGTAGAGAAGACACCCAGCTTTTCTCTTTTGCAGTAAGATTAGCAAATTATCAACAATTAAAAAATGCTGTAGCATTTTTCCGCGAAAATGGCTGTATGGTGCGCGAAGATATTCCCCAAGAATTATACCCCGGTATTGATTATACCGCTTTCGTAAGCGACCCCGATGGGCACCTAATACAGTTATACGCCTACATGGAACAGGTGGGATGGGATGGCAAACCACGACCGACCTCCCAAAGACGTGAAGTTGTACCGGGTGTATGGCCCGAAACTTTAGAAACTGTCTCAGATAGCTACATGGGTGAACCTTTCTTAGGGCCCTTAGGTTAGATTATTTTGCGATGGTCGACGACCGGATTCCAACACACCTTTGGATTGATGCTCACCTCCGTCGTTTTTCTATTGAGGGAATTCCTGCTGTTGTCATAAAAACTGGGCAAAAATTAGGAGGTACTATTCTCCTCAAAATTTATCAATCAAGAACCGAATGCAAACTCCTAACCCAAATGAGAAATTTAGACGGCCAACTAATTTGGATTACCACTCACAAAGAAGACTTTATTGAAGAAGAAAAAGCTGATGCCCTTGTTCAAAAATCTATTGAAAGAGACCCGGACCTTTGGGTAATCGAGATAGAATCCCACGATGGTAGAATTCCGGTAGACGGGCTATAAAAATGTTTCCACTGTAGTACCTTTAATATAACTGGTTTAATAATATAGCCGATAATAACTTAGTCAAAGAATAAGGGAAAATCATGAATAATCCGAAAATCTTTGTTTTTGCGCCTGTAGAACAAGCCGATGAGTGTCATAAGAAATTAGAAAAATACGGCTGCAGTCTATCTATGGGACAGGCAGGCTGGCATTCACCTCAAGGTGATAATGAGCAGGATATGATTGCAATGGCGAAAGACGCTCATGCCCTGATGGGAACCTCCATTAGATCTAGCCCGATAACTCGGAAAATTATGGAAACGAGCCCAAACCTGCGTGTAGTAGCAAAATGTACTGTCGGAACAGATGATATTGACGTCGACGCTGCGACGGAGCTGGGAATTCTAGTTTGTCATGCTCCAACGGAATCCAACTGCTATGGTGTTGCGGAGGGTACGGTGGCTTTCATACTTGCAACAATAAAAAAAATCAATCAGAGAGACATCGCTGTTAAAAATGGAAACTGGCGGGACCCCAACCTCATGGGCCAGTATTTAGGACAACGTACATCAGACAACTACCCAGGGCTTACTCTTGGGTTGATTGGCCTTGGGAGGATTGGTGCCAGGGTCGCACAACTCTTTTCTCCTTGGAGAATGAGAATAATCGCTAGTGATCCATATATAGATGACGAACGTTTTATAAGAAACGGCGTAGAAAAAGTGGACCTTGATACCCTTCTTACCGAATCTGATATTGTCAGTATGCATTGCGTAAACACCAAAGAAACTACCAAGCTGATGAACGCAGAATTATTCTCGAAAATGAAATCCACTGCTATCTTTGTTAACACATCACGAGGAGCAAATGTCGACGAGGCTGCTTTAGCAGAAGCACTCGAAAATGATGTAATTTCTGCAGCAGCAATAGACGCATTTGCTGATGAACCAATTGCTAAAGACTCGCCCCTTAAAAAACTTGGCGATAAAGTAATTTTATCTCCGCACATGGTGTCTTCAAATCAGGCTAGCGGATTAGGCCCTGGTTATATTTGGGCGACCAACGCCGTGCTTCAGGCTTTGGCTGGAGAAGTACCCAATAATGTCTTTAACCCGGAAGTAATAGAACGATGGAAAGAACGTTTTGGCGATAAGACGATTTTAACTGGCAATGAACCAATCCCAGATCACCCTGGATATGGGCCACCCAATCCATAATACTGAAAACTTGTTTAAAATAGATAATTAAAAAGGTAATCATGGGAATTTTGCGATCGACAACTCTCAAACATAATCCAAAAAAAATTGAAGGCTATATTCTTTTCATCGGGTTTCTTTTAACTATTCCAGCAGCTAACTGGCTCATCGGAAATGTAGGCACCACTTGCCTCGACAAAGGTCCCTGCTTAATACCGGTCGGCCCGAATTTAATGGCTCCCAGCGGGGTTTTAATGATTGGTTTAGCCCTTGTATTGCGTGACCTAGTGCAGAGAAGATTAGGTGCCAAATTTTCCCTGATAGCTATCATTATTGGTGCTCTCATTTCTGCTCTATTCGCAACACCTTCACTCGTCATAGCTTCAAGCCTATCATTTCTGATTTCTGAGCTTGCAGATTTTATTGTTTACACGCCTTTGCAAAGGCGACGACTGGTGCTAGCAGTTTTTGCGAGTAGCTTGGTCGGGCTAATAATTGATAGCGTGTTATTTTTATATTTAGCTTTCGGTAATCTGGATTTTTTAGCCGGGCAAGTGTTTGGCAAAGGTCTGATGGTTCTTGTAGTGTTACCAGCGATCGTTTGGATCCGCCAAAGGGACGAAAAACTTGGTATCACACAAGCATAAGCTGAGGGAATTATTTATCTTTTAAATGCGCCTCACGCCTAGCATATAATTCGTCGTCAGCGTAACCCATGGTTTCTGGGACGCCACGCCCCAACATCACCTGAAACCAGACAGGCTCTAAACTGTTATTATCATAACCGTGTATCACTCCTGGCGGAGAGGTAATGCAATCCCATTTTCCGAGTCTTGTTGTAAGCCGGTGACCCTCTTCATTCTCAATAAAAACATCAAGGTGACCTTTAAGAACAAAAAAAGTCTCCTCAACCTCGTGCGTATGAGGAGCATTCCCCTGGCCTGGTTCAACATACATGATACTAAGTGTATGTGCCCTTGGTGGAATAGAATTCATATCTCCGTGTTTTCCGGACCCACCAGCACCAATAAACCTATGTTGTGCTCTCTTGTAGCCCTCTATTTTTGCGTCCTCGAAAGCTTCCCAATCAGGCACACGGTCTTTAAATCTAGCAACGTGGTTT
>DEBE01000126.1 GCA_002348425.1 Alphaproteobacteria bacterium UBA2964
AATATTAGTAATACTGTAAAATACTGCCGACGCTAAGGCCACTATTGTCGCTAAACCAATTATCTCAAAACCTGGCCTAAGAATAATCATTGTCCCTATTAAACCCACGAAACAAGCCAAAAAACTATCAATTCCTGCCCTTTCCCCAAGAAAGATAGCCGCGACAATTATCATGAAAAGCGGAAGAGTAAATTGTAGGGCGTAAACTTCTGCAATAGGTATATTCGCAAGGGCATAGTACGTAGCCGCCATACCAAAATAGGTAAAAAGACCTCTCAAGAGAAAAAAATGCCAATTTTTCAGGGAACCCCGTCCAGAAGAAGAAATATGTTTAAAAAAAAATGGAAATAAAATTATAACGGCTACAAGTGAACGCCAAAAAACTATCTCCAAAGTATTTAATTCGGAAGAAAGCTGTTTGACAATTCCTGCATTTAAAGAATAACCGACTGCAGCTATTATCATCCAGGTAATTCCAGTGATAGCAGCATTTCGATGGCTCAAAATATGCGTTAGGTTTTTCGTCATTCCCTATTTTTGCGCGCTGTTTCACGCCTCAACACATCATAAGCCCCAAAAAAGATAATAATAGCCCCTAACCAAGTCCAAAGGTCGGGTAATTCGGCAAACATCACATAACCTACTATGACTGACCAAGGCATGCGAAGAAAATTTATTGTCTGAACAATTCGAGCATCAGCTTCTCTAATGGAAAATGTAAGACAGACCATCGCACCCATGAATAAAATACCCATCATAAGTATCCATGGCACCTGATCCCAAGTTGGAGTTACCCAATTCATTGCGGCGGGAGCCGCTGAGAGCGGTACCACTATCATATTAGACACCATAGTAATTAAAATTGGGTTCTCGGTTGTCCCGAGTTTCCGAATAGCAATGTTCGCCGCAGCAAAGGCAAATGCTGAGATAAGTGCTGCAAGAGCTCCGGGGTTAACTGGTATAACTCCAGGGCGAACAATTAATAACGCTCCTATAAAGCCGATCGCACATGACAACCAACCCCGAAGCCCCACAAACTCCCCCAACAAAATACCTGCAAGAAGAATAGTAAATAGCGGGACAGTAAAGAGAAGCGCCTGAACATTAGCAATATCCATCACCGAATAAGCATAAAAGGATGCAAGCATCCCAAAGAAAGATAACAATCCCCGAATTATATAAAGGCCAAACCTTTTCTTAACTCCCTGTAAAGAACCCTTCGGCAATCTCATAGCCATAGGGATCAATAAAATTGCACTGATACTGCTAAAAAAAAACACGAGCTCAAAAACACCAAAATCATTAGAAAGTTTTCGAACAAAGCCACTAGCCGTTGCTTGAAAACCCGTAGCCAGTATCATCCACAGAACACCACGAATAACTGAGCTGGAAAATAAAGGCGATATCATTTTATCTCAGGCCTCTTTAAACCTTGATTAGAATCTTGTTGAGTCCCCTCACGTAAAACTATGTAGTAAGAAGATATAAAGATTATCGCAGCACCAATCCAAGTCCAGGTATCTGGTAATTCGAGAAACATCAAGTAACCAATTAAGGCAGCGAATATCATTCGCGTGAATTGAAATGGTTGAACAACCCGCGCATCTGCGGCCCCAACTGACAATGTAAAACACAACCCACCAATAGCACTAAAAAACGCCGCCCCTAATACCCACGGTAATTGTTCAGTGGTAGGTGTGACCCAGACAAAAAACGTTGGAATTAATGCTAATGGCAACATCAAAAGATTGGAATAAATTGTAATAGTCCCTGCGTTTTGTGTTTTGGTTAGGACCTTAAGCGTCGTGTTAGATCCTGCTGACATCATCGCAGATGCAATAGCCGCGGCTGCCGCGGCAGTAAGTTCAATAACGCCGGGACGCATTACAATCAAAGCACCGACGAGTCCAACAAAGCACGCCACCCATGAATGGTGATCCGTTGGTTGTTTAAGTATCAAAACTGCCAGCACAATTGTAAATAGTGGGATTGTAAATTGTAAGGCGAACACATCAGCTATGGGCATTTTACCCCATGCGAAGAACAATAAAACCATAGCCGTATAGGCGAAAGTTACTCTCAATAAATATAATGGTATTCGACTAGTCCGCATTACTCCAAATCCTTGGCGTAAAAGCCAAGGAATAAAAATCAATAAACCTATAATATTTCGAAAAAAAACTAATTCGAGTGTCGGCACTTCGGCACCAAGCTGCCTGACACAAGCACCTGCTGCTGCGCTAAGAAACATAGCCAAACACATCCAAATAATCCCGGCAATAGAACGGTCTAAAATCAAAATTTTTCCTTATTTTACTATATGCTGCATCCGTTGGAGCCCGTGATTTTGAATATTGTTTATAGTATTAAAATGAATAATAACTAGCGTCAGGAATTTACTCTCAGACAAGTCCGGAAATTTGTCAGACTACAAATTTTATAGCAAATTTGACCGGGATGATACTTGACATCCTCCTTCTATTCAGCTGCGCAAGCACTGGACTGCCGAGGCTTAAGCTCGAAGGCCTCAGCAAGCAACTCATAGGAACGAAAACGGGTCTCTAATGTTGGACAAATGGTGAGAATTACAAATTCATCAACATCATAAATTTCGCCAAGAGATAGAAGCCCTTCTTTTACTTGCTCTTTTGTCCCCCAGATACACCGTTGACGATTGAAGCGCCTCAAGGACTCTTCTTGACGTGAATATACATAGGTTTCTGCTTCTTCAAAGGATGGTACCGGGCCTGCCCGACCTGTGCGCTGGCGTACGGATGAAAGGTCGCGGCATTTCATCAAGCGCTCTGCCGCTTCTTCCGTCTCTGCGGCTATAACAAAGACCCCAATGTTTACGATGGGATAAGGCCAAGAAGCCGATGGCCGAAAATGCTCTCGATATGCCTTAACAGCCTCAGGTCCACCCTCAGAAACAATAAAATGGGCAAAGGAAAAGGGTAAACCAAAGTATGCAGCAAGCGATGCACTTTGATCACTTGACCCTAACATCCAAACTTCTGGAGTCGTTTTGCCAGCCGGCATCGCCTCTACATTACAAAAAGGATGGTCTTCAGGAAGATTGCCTTCCAAATAGCCCATCATATCGCGGACCTTAACCGGATAGTGCTCTGGACCGAGTGACCCAGGTCCGGTTTGCAGCGCCTGATTTGTTATTTGATCACTACCGGGGGCACGCCCAATTCCGAGATCTATCCGTCCAGGATATAGAGTTTCTATCATCCGAAAGGACTCAGCTACCTTTAGAGGGCTATAATGACTCAACATTATTCCACCGGAACCGACCCGTATCCCAGTTGTACGCCCGGCCAGCTGTGGAATTAAAATTTCTGGGGCTGCGCCAGCAAGTCCTTTACTACTATGGTGTTCAGCTAACCAATAACGCTTATAGCCGAGCTGGTCAGCCCTTTCCGCAAGTTGGAGTGTATCCGCAACAGCCTCTGCAGGACTGGCACCTGCCCTAATCGGGGATTGATCTAAAACGCTCAAAAAAGCCATGGTCCGCCATAAACGATATTTGGAATGAATACGCTGTATGCTTGGACACCGCCAAAACAAGACATAGACTGCTGGACAACAATGAATAAGTCTAGTCTAAAAGGAGTTTAAAAAATTATTTTATGTCAAACAGCAAAGCCAGTTGGCTAGACTTGTTTCGCGAGGGTCGCAGTTCCTACACCATCCTGCTCAATCTTGGGATTGCCCTGCATGCAATAGATATTTTTATTATCACTACAATAATGCCTACCGTAGTCAATGACATCGGAGGTATTTCATATTATGCCTGGACTTCGATGCTCTATATGGTAGGCACTATCATCGGAGCCGCTGCAGGCGCATATATGCGGGATCGGCTAGGCACGCAGCGCGGATATATTTGGGGCGGACTCACGCTTCTTTTTGGAACAATTGCATGCGCAATTCCACCGGATATGGCGACCTTGTTGATAGCTCGTTTACTAAAGGGTGTTGGTGGAGGTCTTGTCATCTCACAGTCAATGGCTCTGGTCCGAGATCTTTATTCACCAAATATTAGGACACGAATTCTCGCGACCATATCGACCACCTGGAGTGTGGCAGCTTTATTTGGGCCTGGTGTAGGTGGTGTATTTGCCGAGCTAGAAACATGGCGTGGCTCATTTTGGGCACAAGCTCCTTTTGTTATCTTATTTGTAATAATGGCATGGAAATTAATCCCAAATCAAAAGACGGCCACGGTTAAAAAACGTTTTCCATGGAGACGATTATTAATGCTAGCACTAGGTGTATTAGCTGCGGGACTTACTAATCAATATAAAATACCTTTAATCAGTTTGGGACTAATTATCCTCGCCATTCTTCTTGTATGGATAACCTTTCGCCGGGATAGTACCTCGGATATAAAACTTTTTCCGAGTAACGCATTATCGATTTTTTCACCAGTGGGTCTGGCTTATTGGTCCTATTTTCTAATTTCCGTCACGCATACGACTTTACTGATCTTCGCTCCCCTATTTCTTCAGATTCTGCATGAGCTTACACCTCTATTATTAGGTTATCTCTCTTTAACCTTTTCAATCGGTTGGACCCTTGGATCAATAATAGCTTCAGGATGGTCAGGGTTCTGGGAGCGCAGTGGCTCTACAATTGGGATGATTTTTTCAGCTATCACAACGGTTATATTCACAATGTCAATTCTCTCAGGCAATATCTTTACGATTACATTCTGGAGTGCGCTGATTGGCTTGGGAATCGGCGCGACAAATGTACTTATGACTAATTATGGTATGAGTGTTGCCCGAGAAGGAGAAGAAGCAATCACAGCGGCGGCAATGCCAACAATTCGTTCTTTAGGCGTAGCATTTGGAGCTGCTGCTGCTGGTTTGATGGCCAACACTGCGGGACTAGACCAAGGAATTTCCAAAGAAATAATATATGACGTAGCATTTTGGGTTCTCGGCTTCACGGCAATAATTCCAGCAGTTTCTGCTCTTTTCTGCTTACGTGCGGCTACTTGGGGTTGGAAATTTAGAACAGAACGCTAGCCGAAATTCCTTCCCTGACTTAAGATCAGATAATTTTTTAAAGGACTTAGCCATGACAATCAAAAATGTCGCCATTTTAAGCCCTGGCGAGATGGGAGCAGCAACTGGAAAAGCATTCCGAGACAATGGTTTCAAAATTATTACCGCCTTGGAGGGTCGCAGTACAATAACACGCCAACGTGCCGCTGATGCTGGGTTTCGGGATTGTGGTTCAATCACTTTGGCATTAGCGGAAGCGGACATTGTATTTTCAATTTTACCCCCGGGAGACGCATTGGCTCAGGCCGAGCTAATTGCCGCGAAGATGAAAGAAACTGGATTAGCCCCACTTTATTTTGATTGTAACGCGGTATCCCCGGAAACAGCCTTAAAAATTGGGGCTATTATAGAAGGCGCGGGAGCCGATTATATTGACGGAGGAATTGTCGGCAATCCTCCCGGCGCTTCTGTACCAACGCGATTTTTTGTAAGTGGAAGCGGTGCAGAAAAGATGGATATCTTTGACGGGTGCGGTATTGAAGTTAAGCAATGCGGTGTCACAGCTGGTACCGCCTCTGCTATTAAGATGTGTTATGCAGGTATAACAAAAGGTACTAGTGCGCTTCATGCTGCCGTATTAATGGCCGCTGAAAAATTAAACGTATCCGAGGAGTTGCATAATGAACTTATTTACAGCCAAACGGCTATTTACAAACGCATGGAGGCTATGACCCCTGCCCTTCCCGCCGTTTCTGATCGTTATATAGGCGAAATGGAAGAAATAGCCAAAACATTTAGAACAATTGCAATGCCGCCCGGTTTTCATCAGGGAGCAGCTGATTTATACCGTCTTATGACAAAATCACCTTTCGCTGCGGAAATACGCGAGACCGTGGATAAAAACCGAACCATGCGTCAAACAATAACTGGGTGTGCTGCGGTGATAGGAAAAAAAGAGGTTGCAGAATAAATTCCACCACCATTAACACCTTGCAACTTTTTGAGGGCGTCTGAACCATCTCCATTGACAGCCAAAAGATGTGCCCTGCATTGATCGCAGTCACTGCTCCCAAAACACGGGACAATTACCTTTAAATCATTGATTAAGTTCGCTTTTTGGCGGAGATTGCACTCC
>DEBE01000047.1 GCA_002348425.1 Alphaproteobacteria bacterium UBA2964
TTTTTTTTCTTACACATTGTACGAAAACCACGAGGTGTAAATCCGTCCACAGCCAGTACGATATATCCCCATTTTAAGAAACGTTTTATCCATGATGCGGAGTTAGTCCTTAAATTGCCGGACCTAGTGTAAAGACCTGAACAGCCATGCATCATTACTATAGCGGGCGGTTTGCTAAAATTTTTTGGTTTAAATAACTCGCCACGGATAACTGTTCTTTCATTATCTAAACTTCTGAATGTTACAACCTCTCCGGCATTCAGACAATTTTGCGACAGGATATAAAGACAAATAAATATAAAAGTTGTTCCACTATATTTTGACATTGCACTATTTATTTTACTTTAAGAATATAAATTCTTCGGGTTAAACGAACCCAATAAAGCCTGTAAATGTTTTTTGGCCAAGAAAACTTTTTTGAAGCAAAAGTTTTCTTGATATAATATAACGTTAGGTATCATTGGAGACACCTATGAAGAAACTATATGAAAACACTGACGTGATTAAGCCCTTTCAGCCAAAAGTCCATAATCACCAAGAGTGTATTTCTGAGGCAATAACAGCGGCGGGCCTTTTGTGTAAGAAAGAAGGTCTGACATTTACGCCATTGCGTCGTAAAGTTTTAGAATTAGTGTGGTCGAGCCACGGATCGATTAAAGCTTATGAGTTGCTTGAAGGCTTGAGGAAAACTGGCCGTAAGGCTGCTCCACCGACAGTTTACAGAGCCTTAGAGTTTTTACTGGAAAATGGACTTATTCATCGGATCGAGTCTCTCAATGCTTATGTAGGCTGTGGCGACCCTAAACGCCGCCATGGTGGGCAATTTCTGATATGCCAAGACTGTAAAACTGTTGCAGAACTAGATGACAATGCTATTGCTCGAGCGGTAATAAGCCGGGCCGATTCAATAGGTTTTACGGTCCATCAACAAACCGTGGAGGTGGTAGGAAAATGTGCTGATTGTGCCGCCGGATCCGAGAAGGCTCTTTAGCTTGGCTGACGGGGCGCTTATTCGCGCGACAGAAGTTACAGTTAACAGGGGCGGCAAGCCGGTTGTTGATAAAATTAATCTAGTTGTACATCCTGGTGAAATTTTAACATTGGTGGGTCCCAATGGTGCAGGTAAAACTACACTAATTAATGCTATTCTTAATTTGACAAAATGTGATGGTGGTTTGGTTGAAAAAAAACCAGGTCTGGTGGTTGGCTATGTACCACAAAATCTTGAAATTGATCCCACACTACCAATCGATGTAAGGCGATTTCTTTATCTCGGGACTAAGAAAAAAATACAGGATTTGGAACTAGTTCTCGAAGAGGTAGGATTTACTGCTTCTATAACTAATCCTTTGCAGGGTCTTTCAGGGGGAGAATTACGACGGGTATTGTTGGCTAGGGCTTTAATTCGGGATCCGGATTTACTAGTCTTAGATGAGCCCACCGCTGGTATTGATTATATGGGGCAGGGCCAACTCTTTGAGCTGATTAGAACCATTCGTGATCGTCGCAATTGCGGTGTATTATTAGTTTCCCATAATCTACACTTGGTGATGGCGGCGACGGATCACGTGATTTGTCTTAACACTCATGTCTGCTGTGAAGGAAAACCCGATTTAGTTACCCGTGACCCAGCATATATGCAAATTTTTGGAGAAGATACTGTAAATCCGGCAATGGCGTTTTACACGCACAAACATGATCACCTACATGATCATACTGGAGCTCCTGTTCCGGTCAGGGAAAAGCAAACGCATGGCGACGCCAATGGATGATTTTCTTTTATTAGCATTGGCTGCTGGATTCGGTGTGACGATGGTTGCAGGTCCGTTGGGTTGTTTTATGGTCTGGCGAAGAATGTCGTATTTTGGTGCAACACTTTCGCATTCTGCACTTCTTGGAGTGGCGTTAGGCATTCTGCTTGGTATTAATATGTTGGTGGGAGTGATTGGGGTTTGTCTAGCGATTGCAATGACCCTCTATGCAATTGAGTCTGATTATAGGTTTGCGGCAGACACGATACTTGGCATTTTAGCTCATGGAATATTAGCACTAGGATTAGTGGTAGTAGCCTCTCTCGAAAATGTCACCATAAATCTAATGGGGTATTTATTTGGAGATATTTTAGCAGTAGCACCCTTTGACTTAGTATGGGTTTATGGTGGAGGAGCTTTTTGCCTCGTGTTGTTGAGCTTTATATGGCGCGGGTTGTTGTCAATGACTGTACATGAAGGCCTCGCTTTTGTTGACGGAATAGAAGTAAGTAAAATTAGATTAATATTTATGTTAATGATTGCGTTCGTGATAGCAATCTCAATGAAAATAGTTGGGATTTTGCTTGTAATTTCTCTATTGATCATTCCACCGGCGACGGCGAGAATATTTGCCCGAACGCCTGAGCAGATGGCTTTTTACGCGGTGCTTTTGGGTTGGGTAGCGGTGTTAGGAGGGTTGAGTGCTTCTGCGAATTTTGATGTTCCTGCTGGTCCTTCGATTGTCGTTGTTTCTATGCTTATATTTTTCCTTGCGGCTATGCCTGGGTTGGCAAAGGGTCGGATGTAAATTCGAGTTAAATCAAAAATGTTAAAAGCAAAGTTATATGTTAAACTTGATAATTAACTTTATATCTTTAGTAACGGAATTTTGAAATGAACAAAGACCTAAGATCTTTCATAGGGGAAGCGCGCCAACTAGGATCAGCATTTTACGCTAATGTATCAAGGCCCGTTAATCCAATTTTTGAACCTTGCGTAATACAACAAAAGTTGGCAGCAGAGGGACGCTATCCAGTAATTCGTTGTGAGAAGGTCAATGGTTCTGAATATCCTCTAGTTACTAATATTTTTGGAAATTATGATCTTCTTGGACTTGCACTGGGTGTAGATCCTATGGAGCCTAAAAGTGCGATTTTACAGCGCTTTATTCAAGGGGAGGCTAACCCCATTCCTACTAAAACTGTGCAGCGTGCGGACGCCCCGGTAAAACAACGTATTTTCATAAATGAAGATGTCGACCTATCGAAATTACCCATCATACATCATGCCGAGAATGATTCTGGTAAATATATCACAGTTGGGGTTTTAGTCGTCAAAGACCCAGACACCGGTGTGCTTAATGCAGGAATGTATCGCCATGAATTGCAAGGAAAAAATTTGCTTGGCTGTATGTTTAATCCGGCCCATCACGGTGGCTACATATATCGGCGCTACAAAGAACTTAACAAGCGCATGGAAGCAGTCCTATTTTTAGGTCATCATCCTGCGGCTCTTATTGGGAGCTTGTGTGAGGGGCCAATGGATTTAAGCGAACTGGATGTAATGGGAGGAATGTTGGGTGAGCCACTAGAGGTTGTTGATGGTGAAACCGTTGATATTCCCGTACCAGCTTTTGCAGAAATTGCAATTGAGGGCTATTTAGATCCTTCCAATGAAACTAAAGATGGTCCTTTTGCAGAGTTCACAGGGTATTATGGTCCTGCAAAAGATCCAGTGGGCATGATGAATGTCACAGCGGTTACAATGCGAGAAGATGCAATATATCATGACCTAGATCCTGCCCATCAGGAACATAACTTAGCTGGTACATTGAGTCTTGAGAGTACAGTGTATGATAACGTTAAACATCTTTGTCCGACTGTTACTGGGGTCTATATGCCAGTTTCCGGATCATGCCGATTTACCGTCTATGTCTCGTTAAAGAAAAGAGTGCCCGGAGAGGGTAAATCCGCGGGTATGGCGGCGTTGACAGCAAACCCAAATATAAAAATAGCTATTGTAGTGGACGATGACATCGACATTTACGATGAACAAAAGGTATTGTGGGCAATTGCCACCACTTTTGAAGCGGACAGGGATATGGCAATAATACCGAACGCTATGGGATCTCATTTAAATCCAGCGGCATATGGAGAGGTGCGCACCGAATCGGGCCCCATGAATACAAAAGTAATCATTGATGCAACACGACCGGCAACTCTTCATTTTGAGGAGCCCATCAAGCCGCCAAGGGAGGTATGGGAGAAAATTAATTTGGAAGAATACCTAGATTAGGAATTTAGTGGATTGTTCCAAATAACATCATCATTTATCTCGGTAACACGTTGGGTGCCGATATATGCCATAGTTCTTTTCATCTCATCTTTTAACAAACTAATAGCTTTAACCGCTCCGGCTTCACCCCCTGCGGCTGTACCGTAGAGAGTTGCGCGGCCGGCAAGTACAGCATCGGCGCCTAGTGCTAAACATTTCACGATATCACTGCCCCGCCTAATACCGCTATCAACAATAACCGTCATTTTTCCATTCACTGCTCTTACAATTTCAGGCAGTACTTGCACGGGTGCGGGGGCGCTATCCATGTTTCGTCCACCGTGATTTGATATGACGATGCCATCAACTCCGTGTTCAATAGCTTCGGCAGCATCGTCAGGCCGCATAATTCCTTTAATAAGAAGCTTTCCTGGAAAAATATCGCGTAGGCGGTCGACGTCATCCCAGGACAGTTTATCCGCCCGTTTTGTCGTTGGTTTTTTATTTTCTAATTTTGAAACATTACCAGTTATTGGCATCTGATAGCCTTTGGGATAGTTGACATGTCGTGGCATGCCACCGTTTAAAAAATATCGTCCCATAACGCATGATAACCAAACGGGGTGAATCAACATATCGATTACTGACTTTGTATTTAAAACATAAGGAGTAGCAAATCCGTTGCGCAGATTGTGCTCTCGATTTGCGCCATGACCAATATCGACAGTCCAAAGTAATGCCTCAAAACCATTTCTCGCCGCTTTTTTTACCAATTCATCCGAATAGTCTTTTTCTTTCCACATGTATAGCTGCATCCAAAGCCTTCCACCCGCTTCATTAGCCAGTTTTTCCATGGGAGTATTTGACCCAGTTGCTAGAGTAAAAGGGACCCCAGCCCTTGCTGCTGCCTTGGCTAGTTCAAACTCACCTTCATACCAAGCTAAACCGGCTGTTCCCGTTGGTGCTATTGCTAAGGGCATCGCGGCAGGACGATCAAAAATATTGGAGTCTAGTTTCACATCCGAAATATCGGTAATTACCTTATTAAGTAACTTTATTTCTCTCATAACATTTAGATTATTACTTAGAGACATCATGTCCTCGGTGCCTTTGTCAATATAGTCAAAGACACCCTTTGGAAGACGTTTCTTTGCGACGTTTCTAAGGTCCGCAATATTATAACAATGGTCTAATTGGCTCATTTATACTTTCCCAAATAATATATGTAGTGAATAATTGATTTGCGGTCAGGACAATCTGTTTTTCAATGGTGTTTGCAATCGCAATTTGTTATATGAAATATGCGCTGGGCGACATCACCTAAGATATTTTTTTTATCCTCATCTAGAAGGTGCGTTTTTTCAATTATTGAGCATGGTTCAAGGTCACCAAAACTAAAAGGATAATCAGATCCCATCATTATTTTCCGGGAACCAAACATTTCGCATAAAAATTTTAAAGTTTTTACGTCATGAACAACCGTATCAAAGTAACAAGTTTCTAAACATGCCCTCGGATCCCCTAGTTCTGGGTTATGGTCGTGATTTATCTGCATACGACCGAGTAGAAATGGTAGTCCGCCTCCACCGTGGCTTAGTACGAAATTCATCCCGCAATATTTCTGTAAATGTCCGGAAAATATCAGGCGTGACATGGCAGTGATGGTATCTAGACCACGTCCTACCGTGTTGACCAAGCCAAAGTCATTCAATCGTGGGTCTCCACACCCAAACATAGGATGCAAATAAATAGTCACCTTGCGATCTGATGCAAGTTCCCAAAATGGGTCTAGATCAGGGTCATCTAAGTTGCCTGTTCCACCTTTTGGCTGTGTGCCAATCATAGCACCGTGAAAGCCATCGTCGAGGGCCCGTTCCAATACCTCCGCTGCCATTTTACCATTCTGAATGGGAACACTGCAAAGTGGAATAAACCGTTCGGTCTCGGAACAAGCTTTTAAAAGATGATCATTGATAAATTGGCTCCAATTTTTCCCTTCATCATCAGGAATTTCATAACCGAAACTGTCGAGCCAGCCGCCACAGACCATAATATCAATTTTTTGTTTATTCATCCATTCCAGCCTTGTATCGGCTTGGCGTAATGTGGGTAGAATAGGCCGTGTCAAGGGCCCAGCAGCGAATCCAAGTTTCCAAATCTCATCCTCTTTCATGCAATCGATATTCGGAAACATATTTCTATGATTATTTAGATCCACGAGCATTGCTTGTGGGAGGTAGTGGGCATGGGTGTCGATTATCATGAGAAAACTTATTTTTTCATGTCCGATGCAGTGTTGACCATGGAGTGGAGGGCACGCGCGTAGTCGATCGCACCAAGCTCATCCATATTTGGAGCTACATGGAGATATTCTTTTAGGCCGATAATTGCAGGACGGGGCCGACTCAACAGAATTTGGCAAAACTGTTCAACTTCAGAGTTTAATTTATCGGCATTAACCACTTGACTAATAAAGCCGTATGAAAGTGCTCGGTCGGCGTCAATAAACTGTGCCGTATAGGTCATCCATAATATTGCATTTCGATTAATACGATCATAGAGCGCAGACATTACCATCGTAGGCATTACGTTGTGCTCTATTTCAGGAATATTGAAAGTTGCCGT
>DEBE01000024.1 GCA_002348425.1 Alphaproteobacteria bacterium UBA2964
CGGTCATAATTTTCCCTAGCCAAAAGACGCAATGGAAAACCAATCATGCCAGTCTGATGGTCCAGCATACGCTCAATAGCAAGATAGGTTTTCCCAGTATTGGTCGGACCTAGAATAGCCGTTATTTTATTTGAATACAGCAGCATATGAATTCCAAATACATGGAGGTTCAATTTAATGGAAACAAATAATTTTATCCCTTATAAACAAAATTTTTATGAAATTGAATACTTGCAGAGTTTGACCACAAGACACATATTCTGACATTTGAGTATAACCACAATCAAGGTGAGACAACAGAAAATGGCTGAAACCCTTAGCTTTCAAACTGAAGTTGGTAAAATTTTAAAAATTGTTGCCAACTCTTTATATAGTGATCGGCAGATTTTCCTTCGAGAACTTATTTCAAATGCCTCTGATGCATGTGATCGACTGCGCTATTTGGCAATTACGGAACCATCATTGACCGGAGACGACACAGATTTTCAGGTAGAACTTTCTATAAATAAAAAAGCTAAAACAATTACCGTTGCAGATAATGGGGTTGGAATGAACCGGGAGTCCTTAATTGATGATTTAGGTACTATCGCGCGGTCTGGTTCTTCTGCTTTCTTGGATGCATTAAATTCGGATAAAGAGGAAGATGTCGCCTTGATCGGCCAATTTGGTGTCGGATTCTACTCCTGCTTTATGATTGCAGAATTGGTAGAGGTCACCAGCCGACGCGCAGGAGAAAAACAAGCTTGGAAATGGACCTCCAATGGAGAGGGGGAATTTACCATTGAGGAGGCAGAAAGAGAAGGTAGGGGCACCTCAATCGTTATGAGACTTAAGAAAGATGCTTCGGAGTTCCTAGAACCGTCCAGGCTACGCCACATAGTTTCCACCTATTCAGATCATATTTCCCTACCAATAATGATGGAAATTGATGGAAAAAAGGAAACACTTAATCAAGCTTCCGCTTTATGGACAAGACAAAAGAAAGATATAAAGTCAGACCAATACACAGAATTTTACCGGCATATCAGCCATGCCTTTGATGAACCGGCGATGAATATTCATTGGAGAGCGGAAGGGCGATTACAATATACCGGCCTTCTATTTATCCCCTCTTCAAGGCCGATGGATATTTTTGCACCAGAGCGCAAGCATGGCGTGAAACTTTACGTCAAACGCGTGTTCATTACTGATGAATGCGAGGACTTATGCCCTGCATGGCTTCGGTTCGTTAAAGGGCTTATTGACTCCGAAGACTTGCCACTAAATGTCAGCCGTGAAATGCTGCAAAATAACCCGGCCCTAAAGCGTATAAAGTCTGCTTTGATAAAGCGCGTTCTGGGTGAGCTTAAAAAACTATCAGACAAAAAGCCCGAAGAATATTCAAAATTTTGGGGAAACTTTGGTGCCGTCCTAAAAGAAGGAATATATGAGGACGCGGATAATCGTGATGCCGTGCTTAAACTCGCTCGTTTTCATAGCACCCACGACGACAATTTGACTAGCCTTGATGAATATTTAGGTCGAATGAAAGAAGGACAGGAAGCAATTTATTATATTTCGGGAGAGGATGTCAGCGCTCTTGCCAAAAGTCCTCAGCTAGAGGGTTTTAGATCACGGGGGATTGAAGTTTTGTTAATGACCGACCCTGTAGATGAGTTTTGGCTCCCCGCCATTGGTGATTATGAAGAAAAACCAATACGCTCCGCAACTCGTTCTGGAACTGACCTAGATGGTATAGGGACTGACAAAGAAGAAGAAACTGAAAACGGCAAAACAAAAACGGAAAAAGAAGGGGATGCTCCCGGCTTGGACGCCCTTATAGCGATGGTAAAACTGGAGCTTGGAGATAACGTTAAAGACGTGCGCTTATCGAATCGGCTGACGGAAAGTCCGGTCTGTCTTAGTGCAGACGAGGGGGATATTGATATAAGGCTGGAGCAACTTTTACGTCAGCACAATCAACTCAATGAACAAGTAAGCCGTGTTCTGGAGATCAACGGAAAACATCCCTTGATAACAGCATTAGCGGGATTGGCAGGTGTTGATGGAGGTGGAACTAAAGTTAGTGACGCTGCTTGGCTATTACTTGATCAAGCACGGATTCTAGAAGGGGAACCTCTTCCTGACCCCACTGCATTTATTCGACGTATGGCAGATATAATGGCGAAAGGTGTTACCATTTAATGAACAGATGGGATCAGAGCAATGATGCATGCTCATTTGGTTCAATCCTTATCAGTCGAATAATAGATATGGAAAATACTGCTTTTCCAGCTGCAACACTCTTTCCTGACGCGACATCTGAACACATACGAACATTAAGTAGTCGGTTTGGACGGCAACATATCAATCCAAATTCTCTGGAACTATACCTCAGTTTTCATGGTTTTGTCGTAAAAACTGAACGACATACTATTTTAGTAGACTCATGTGTTGGAAATGATAAGGAAAGACCTGGACGACCGATGTGGAACAAAAGGTCGGGGCCATTCCTTAAAAATCTTCAAAAACAAGGTATTTCGCCAGAGGAAATTGATTACGTAATGTGCACTCACCTGCACGCGGACCATGTTGGCTGGAACACCAAACTTGAGAACGGCGAATGGGTTCCTACCTTCCCTAATGCCCAGTACCTTTTCGGTGAAAGGGAATTTAAATTTTGGAAAGAAAAGCAAAAAAAGAGTAAAAATCCAATAATGTATGGAGCTCATGCCGATAGTGTCTTACCAATCATGAAAAAAGGACAGGGATTTCTCATCGATGGCAATTATGAAATTTCTGATGGATTGTTTACCGAACCGGCATATGGTCATACTCCGGGAAACTTAGTGTTGAATGTTACTGAAGGTAGTAAAACACATGCTATCATTTGTGGGGATGTAATGCATCACCCAATACAGCTTGCCAATCCAGAATGGTCGAGTTGTTTTTGTGAAAATCCACAAATGTCTCGTGAAACCCGTATGAGCCTGTTAAATCGTTTTTCTGATAGTGACACGTTTATATTGCCTGCCCACTTTCAGTCCCCGGGATATGGGCCCGTGGAAAGAGATGGAAAAGGATATCGCATGAAAGACGGCATCGGCGAAAAGTAAAA
>DEBE01000075.1 GCA_002348425.1 Alphaproteobacteria bacterium UBA2964
GATATGGCATCTAGTGAAAAACCAGTCAAAATTGCTTCTCTTTCGTTCGAAGGGGCCTTGGCTGAACTTGAAGATATTGTTCGGAAACTTGAACAAGGAAAAAGTGACTTAGAAGACGCCATTAGTGCCTATGAACGGGGTGCCGCCCTGAAGGAACATTGCGAAAAAAAACTAAAAGAAGCTAAAACACGTGTAGATAAAATTAAGCTCGGTTCTAATGGACCTATAGAGCTGGAGCCAATGGACCTTGAATAACCAGCGGGCTTCTAAAGCTCTAACAGAGGCGATGGCTGAATGTGCAGCTGTGATGGAGAAATTTTTAAAAAATTTATTGTCCTCACGGAAAGGCTATGAGGGGAAGCTTTATAGCGCAATGAGTTATGCTTCGCTCAAAGGAGGGAAGAGGCTAAGACCATTTCTTACACTACAAAGTGCCAAATTATTTGAGGCATCAGAGCAATATGCGCTTAGGGTGGGCGCCGCCATAGAGCTTATACACTGTTATTCTCTTGTACATGATGATCTCCCTGCAATGGATAATGATTCTCTTCGGCGTGGCAGGCCATCTTGTCACATTGCTTTTGATGAAGCGACAGCGATTCTAGCAGGTGATGCGTTGCAGGTTCTTGCTTTTGAGGTTCTCAGTGATCCAAAAACTCATCCTGACCCTAATGTTAGGGTAGCATTAATTAGAGGACTAGCAATTGCTTCAGGTGGTGGAGGCATGGTGGGAGGTCAGGTGATTGACTTAGAATCCGAGAATTGTGATGTCGATTTGGAGACTATTTCGCGAATGCAAAGGCTAAAAACTGGAGCACTAATTAGTTTTTCTTGTGAAGCTGGAGCAATTTTAGGTAATGCCTCCGAGGAAGAAACAGTGGCATTAATAAAATATGCCCAAGATATTGGTTTAGCATTTCAAATTGCTGATGATCTACTAGACGTACTCGGTACTGAGGAAGCAACGGGAAAGACTATCAACAAAGATGGTGAAGCTGGTAAAGCGACATTTGTATCTTTGCTCGGTATTTCGCAAGCACAAAAGCGTGCTCAAATTTTGATCGATAAGGCTATAGGGCAACTTGACATGTTTGGTGATAAAGCTGCAAACCTCAGGGCCATCGCAGATTTTATTGTTGATAGGCGCGCATAGGAGGATTTATTGAGTAAAATGCTAAAAACGCCGTTGCTGGACGAAGTGAAGTTTCCTGCAGATCTCAGAAAACTAAAAGAAAGTGAGCTGCAACAGTTTGCCGATGAGCTCAGGGCAGAAACTATTAGTGTAGTTTCATCAACTGGCGGCCATTTAGGAGCGAGCTTGGGTGTAGTCGAGCTCACTATTGCCTTGCACTATGTTTTCAATACGCCAAAAGACCATTTGGTTTGGGATGTCGGTCATCAAGCTTATCCGCATAAAATTATTACTGGCCGTCGTAATAAAATTCGTACCCTTCGCCAAGGTGGAGGCCTTTCAGGTTTTACAAAACGCACAGAGAGCGAATATGACCCATTCGGTGCAGCACATGCCGCTACTTCTATATCTGCGGCACTTGGGCTCTCAGTGGCTAGCGGATTTAAGGGTAAAGAAAACAACTCGATTGCGGTAATTGGGGATGGGTCTATGACCGCCGGCATGGCTTATGAAGCCATGAATAACGCTGGTTCTATGAATAGACGTTTAATTGTAATTCTCAATGATAATGACATGTCTATTGCTCCACCTGTTGGGGCAATGAGTGCCTATCTTTCGCGACTGATTTCATCACGCTACTACCGGTCCCTGCGTCACTTAATGAAAGATCTAGCTAAGAAGTTTCCCAAACGTTTGGAACAAGCTGCAGCCAAATCTGAAGAATATGCCCGTGGATTAGTAACGGGAAGTACCATGTTTGAGGAACTTGGTTTTTATTATATTGGTCCAGTGGACGGTCACAACCTAGAGCACTTGCTGCCAGTATTAAAGAATGTAAAAAATTCCAGTGAACCCGGCCCCGTACTCGTTCACGTGGTCACCAAAAAGGGCGGTGGCTATCCGCCCGCTGAGGCTGCGGTAGATAAGTATCATGGTGTCGGGAAGTTTGATGCCGCTACAGGAGTTTTAGTTAAAGCACCTCAGGGTCCACCTTCATATACTAAGGTTTTTGCGGAGGCCCTAAGCGCTGAGGCGCAGAAAGACGACAAAATTATAGCTATTACGGGGGCGATGCCTTCAGGCACTGGTCTTAATATATTTGCAAAACATTTTCCAGAACGATGTTTTGATGTCGGGATAGCCGAGCAGCATGCGGTTACCTTTGCTGCAGGGCTTGCGGCCGAAGGCTACAAGCCTTTTGCTGCTATTTATTCCACATTTTTACAGCGTGCTTATGATTCTATTGTTCATGACGTTTCTATTCAGGGTTTGCCCGTTCGATTTGCTATCGATCGTGCGGGGATGGTGGGCGCCGATGGTGTAACTCATCAGGGCTCTTTTGACATCACCTATTTAGGTTGTCTTCCGGGAATGATTTTAATGGCGGCTGCTGATGAGGCGGAGTTAGTGCACATGGTAAAGACCCAGGTTGCGATTGATGATAGACCCTCAGGCTTGAGATATCCGAGAGGAAATGGCGTGGGAGTTGAGATGCCTCAAAAAGCCGAAATTCTTGAAATTGGAAAAGGAAGAATCACCAAAGAAGGAAATGCTGTAGCATTATTATCTTATGGTACCCGCCTCGCCGATTGTCATATAGCAGCCGAAAGCTTGGATGAAATTGGGTTGTCAACGACAGTAGCTGACGCACGGTTTGCTAAACCCATTGACGAGGATTTGGTACGTCGTCTTGCGATGGATCATGAAGTCCTTATTACAATTGAAGAGGGGACAATAGGAGGGTTTGCAAGTCAGATTACTCACTTTTTAGCTTTTAATGGTTTGCTAGAATCTGGCTTGAAATTTAGACCCATGTATTTACCTGATTTCTATATTGATCATGATACTCAGCAGCAGCAATATAAGCTTGCTGGCTTAAGCGCAGAAAATATCGTTAACAATGTTTTAAAGGCCCTTGGAAAGTATGGGACTAAGATGACCTCAATTGTATAACAGTGCAATTCTGTGGCAAAAAAAGAGCGCATTGATAAATTATTGGTCGCTAGAGGGCTTGTAGAGAACCGGTCGAAAGCCCAAGCGCTGATTATGGCTGGGATAGTTTATGCTGATAACATTAGGCTAAACAAACCTGGTCAACAAATTTCAGATGAAATTAACCTAGCAATTAAACGAAAATCTCATCCTTGGGTTTCACGTGGTGGTGTCAAGCTGGAACATGGGCTTAAGTGTTTTTCCGTTTCTATAAAAGACAAAATTTGTATAGATATAGGGTCCTCTACAGGGGGTTTTACTGACGTTTTATTAGTCAATGGCGCCAAAAAAATTTATGCAATAGATGTAGGGAAGGGACAGCTAGATTGGCGCCTTAGA
>DEBE01000193.1 GCA_002348425.1 Alphaproteobacteria bacterium UBA2964
GAAATTTCCTCCCGTCTCATCGGCATTAAATCTATTAAATTAAACAAATTACAAAACGTAATTGGTCTATTTGAACGAGCCTTTTCTCCGCCATCTTTACCAATCAATACTATAGTAAATTTTTCTGTATTTAATTGGTGAAGGGATCGAAGGATCCTTCCCCATTTGACTGTATTGTATTCTTTGGCCGTTCCAGAGAGTTCATCGCCTATAATTCTTATTATATGAATATCACGATCGAGTATTCCTTCACGGTTATGATCGATAATTCTTAACTGTTTACGGAATGTCTCCTGACTACTCTCTGGCGTGGCTAAGATGAGGAGGCGCTTATTCCATTGATAAGAAAATAAGGGGTTAGCTTGTGCGTATAAATTAATTAATAACCCAGCGGTAAAAGATACAAAGAATTTCAAGATCAATTGGTACAATTTATTTTCCTGCCAGTCACACTGATTTTAGATGATTGTTCTAAGTTATGTTTAAGTCGCGGCCTTTTTTTATCACATTGCTTCCAAACCGTTCCCTGACTCTATCTATTGTTTCTTCAATGGCTTTTATGCGCTGTCTGTCTGAGTTTAACAAATCTACCGGGTCAGCATTCATGCCTGAAGAAAAGTCACTAATGCCTATACCAATTAATCTATATTCCAATCCATTAGCTTCTTTTCGTATAAGTTGAGAACCAGTCTCCCAGATAACCTCCGCAAGTTTTGTTGGGCTTTGTAACGTTTGACGTCTAGTCAGGGTTTTGAAATTTTTTGTTTTTAGCTTGAGGGTCACGACACGAGCCGCAAGATTTGATCTTTTAGCTCTATTTGCAACTGTTTCTGCTAGCGGCCACAACTTTTTAACTAGCTCTTTAGGAGAGGAAATATTTTTGGAAAATGTTGTTTCCGAAGAAATGCTTTTGTTTCTCCTTTTCGGGTTAACACCTCGATCATCTTTTCCACGTGAATAATTTAACAAACGAGGGCCGATCGTACCATATCGTTCAATTAAATAATCTTTGGAACAGGAACGAAGGTCTCCAATGAATCTAAATCCATCATCGATTAGTTTATTTTGTAGTTTTTTACCAACCCCAGAAATTTTTGAAATTGGCAACTCATTCAAAAAGTTGTCCGTCTCACTTTTACCTATAAGAAAAAAACCTCTAGGTTTTCCAATATCTGATGCAATTTTAGCTAAAAATTTGTTATAGCTTAAGCCAACAGTGACGGTTATTCCGATTTCTTTTTCGATTCTATCTGCTAATTTTGCCAATGTACGGGCGGGCGCACCCGAATGAAGTTTTTCGGTGCCTGACAAGTCTAGAAAAGCCTCATCGATTGAAACAGGCTCCATCAGTGGCGTGATGCCCAGCATTAAATTTCGAATGGATTTACTTACCCGGGCATACTTCTCCATATCGGGTCGGATAATAAAAGCACCCGGGCATAGCTGTTTTGCTTTATACATTGGCATTGCCGCTCTACAACCATATTTACGTGCTTCATAACTGGCAGCCATTACAACACTTCTGCTCGTATTTCCTCCCACTAAAACAGGCTTCTGTCTCAAATCTGGGTTATCACGCTTTTCAACCGTAGCGTAAAAAGCGTCGCAATCGATATGCGTAATAGAAAGTGTTTCTAATTCTTCATGAATAATAATCCGATCGGAGTTGCAAAAGGGGCAACGCTGACCCGAGTCGTCAAATGACGATCCGGTTTTAAAACAATTTCGACATAAATAAGGCATATGACAAAGATGATATTTAAGCCCGCTTGCGTCAATCTCAGCAATGATGAATAAGGACCGGTAGTGATAATTTCTGCCGCGGGTATGCATTAATCTGCCACCGTATCCAAAGGGTATCTATTGAAAATAATTACACCATGTAAATTAATTCCAAATTTTTTTATGTTGATATGCAGTTTATAGATAACATTTTTCTAATTTCGATTTTCACAACCTTGTTAGGCTTTTGCTCGTCATCAAAAATACTATCCATGCCAAAAAGGTTATTGGAGAAGGGTATGATATCAAAAAGTAAAATTGGGGCCGTACGTTGAAAAAGATAGACCTGGTTATAATTATTTTCGTTATCACGGTTTGGGGCGGTAATTTTATCGCGATGAAAATGGGTGCTATGGAAATTCCACCCTTTTTCTTGTTGGGAATGCGTTTATCAGTAGCTTCATTAGCTCTTGTCTGGTTTATAAAAAATCCTCGTGGAATGCTTTTCCCATTAATAGCGATAAGTTTTACAATGTGTATTTTGCATTTTGGCTTAGCATTGGTTGGATTGCAGCATGTTGGAGCAGGTGTCGGCGCGCTTGGAATGCAAGCAGCTGTTCCTTTTGCAGCCCTTCTCGCTTGGTTATTTTATCGAGAGTCTTTTGGCGGGCTTCGTGTCTTGGGAATTATAATCGCTTTTTTTGGTCTTAAAATAATTTATGGGATTCCATCGCTAGCCGAGCATACTATTTTCTTTTTATTAATGATCATTTCTTCACTGTGTTTTGCAATCGCAACCATTCAAATAAAGAATTTAAGTAGCAAGGACTTTCTTTCTATTAACGCATGGATCTCTCTTTTTGGAACGCCTATGGCCTTTTTGATTTCAGCAATCGTCGAGGATGAGCAATTGCAATCTCTGAATGGCGCCGACGCATCGGTTATCGTTAGCATATTGTATATGGGGCTAGTCGCTAGTGTTTTTGGGCAGGGTCTTTGGTACCGGATGTTACCAATCTACAAAACTAACCAATTAATGCCCTTCACATTATTGGTGCCAATCATTGGTTTAGCGTTAGGTGTTCTGATCCTTGATGAAGTTCTTACTTGGCAACTAGTGTTGGGAGGAATTATTACGGTAACTGGTGTAGCTATAATTATCCGTGAACCGAAAAATCGTAATTTGGATGATAGAGGAGCCAAATAAAGATTAAAATTTGCGTTGTATCTAATTTAAAAGTTGCTTTTTTTTGTGTTTTTTTTAATGGAAAAAAGAGTAAGCTTCCAAGAGAATATTGAAGTTTATTTAATGGAGATATTTTATGCCAGAAGCCAATGGAAAAATAAGCTCTGAGAGCTCGCGTGATAAGGTGATGGGAATTTTAGCTATCATTGTTGCGGGAATTGCAATTTTTATCCCTGTGGTTGGGGTCTATCTCACAATTTTGTCCGGGATTTTAGCAGCTCTTGCGTATGGACAAAGAGCGTTTTTAGGGTACATAGCAATTGGTATTAATTTCATTAGCTTGTTTTTTCTTTCTCCACTTTTATGGGTAGCTGCATCTGCGGAAACTGCTAGTGAAAACTCAATCGCAGGGCTTGTATGGTTTTTACTCGGCACTCAAGTGATTGCTCTTTTATTTCTACTCTGGAAAAAGAAAAAAGGCTAAAACAATAATGGGATTGAATTAAAGCTAATCCTCGGGCAAACGGATAGACTAAAACTTTTTTCTTAGCTTAATGGAAAGTCTGAATTACAACCTCAGGTTCCACAAAATGTTTGGTAAACTCTTTCACTTGGTTCGGGCAGCTCTTGATACTCAGACAAATGTAGTGTCTCCTTGTACGGATTTTTTAGTATTTCCAAGAGCTTAAAGAGATATTTAAAATTCCCTTTTTCAGAAAATTTTAATGCCTTTTCAACATTGTGATTGCGCGGGATAACAGCAGGATTTGTATTTTTCATTAAACGCAAAACTACATCATTACTGGTTTTATTTTTTTGTTGCCGCGCAATCCACCGAGCTTTCCATGATTTAAATTCTTTATTTTTGTAATAGTTTTGCTTCGAATAAACTCCCATGCTGAGGTCTCGGAAAGTATTGGTATAATCTGCTTGGCTCTTATTCATCCAATCGAGCAAATCACTAATTAATTTTTCATCATCTTCATGTGGAACGCTGAGACCAAGTTTGGATCTCATCATATTTAGCCACTTGATTTCGTATATATTCATAAAATTTAATACTATATTTTCCGCCAACTTGACGGATTTATCTGGATCGGGGTCGATTAGCGGTAGAAGGGCTTCTGCCAACCTAGCAATATTCCATTGCGCAATCTTGGGTTGATTGCCATAGGCATATCTACCCATTTGGTCTATAGAACTAAAAACGGTATCAGGGTCATACGCATCCATAAAGGCGCAAGGACCATAATCGATAGTTTCTCCGGACAGTGTCATGTTATCTGTATTCATGACACCGTGAATGAACCCAACTCGCATCCAATGAACAATTAAATCAGCCTGTCTTTCTGAAACAGTTTCCAATAAGGCCAATGCTTTATTTTCAGCATTGTTTAATCTTGGTTCGTGCCGTTTGATTGTGAAATCAAGTAACCGCTGGAGTAAATTTATATCTTTTTGTATTGCTGCATATTGAAATGTTCCGACGCGAATATGGGAAGCAGCCACCCGCGTTAATATAGCACCAGCTAGGGGAGACTCTCTAAATACCTGTTCTCCCGAAGAGACAACGGCTAGGGAACGGGTAGTAGGAATTCCTAATGAATGCATTGCCTCGGAAATAATATATTCACGGAGCATTGGACCGAGTGCAGCTTTTCCATCACCACTGCGTGAATAGGGAGTACGGCCAGAGCCTTTTAGCTGTATGTCGTACTTTTGTGCCTCTTTTGTTACATGCTCTCCTAACAAGTGGGCTCTGCCGTCTCCAAGCATCGCTAGATGGCCGAATTGATGGCCAGCATAAGCCTGTGATAAGGGTTCTGCTCCTTCTGGAAGGGAGTTTCCAGAAAATAGGGCAGCTTTTTGTTGGCTTGTAATTCCTGAAAAATCAAGCTCAAGAATTTCGGCCAAGTCCTCATTTAAAATAACCATTTCGGGCATAGGTACAGTAGCCGGTTGAAGGTGCGTATAAAACTCTTGTCCTAGAGTTGAATAGGTATTTTGAAAATTGAAATTACATTCTTTCATTGTTTCAGTTAAATGATCGATTATTTCAGGCCATCCTCTCCTTTTACGTCTGCGTCCTTTAATCCTCCAGAGCGATCGTAAATCCGTGCGCCGGTTGCCATAGATTGAATCCAGACAACTTCATCGGCCCGAGGGGCATCAGGAATTGAGCACTCAATACAATCGAAATGGCTTCGAACATAGGCTGCATTGACGTGAGCCAGGGGAACATCAACCGGACGGCCGGGACCCGCCACTTTCTTGGTGGAAGGGACGATAGCTTTTGAAGGGGTAATCAATTGCCTCATCCCGTATCCGCCGGGCTCATGCCATAATGCGGCGTGTTCCAATTCGCCATTCTCACCGACGATTGCTGACTTACCATAGGCAACAATTTTGTCAGCGCCGCCAAGTGCATCGATTAAGCGTTGTGCCATTGAGACACCCAAAGGCTTTAAAGCTTCCATCAGAGGCATCAGGTCTTCCACGTAGCTTCCCGAATAGGGGTTAGCTGTAACGGCTGCAATGTATCCTTTAAGTTGCGGTGGATTAGCGGGAGGCCCAAATTCATGCAGCACCTCTTCGATATGCATAACAAATTTACGAACTTTCACGAGATCTCCGAAGTCGTCACCCTCGGTGGTTTTAATATCTTTGGTATTAGTCATTGATTACCCTTTAAAATTAGCCTTGGCGACTTTAATAGTTTTGATTTCACTATCCAATACGAGTGGATCAAATTTATTTTTAAATTTTATTTTAATAAATTAAAGCTTTATATTTCCATTTTTTTTGTTATTTTATCTCTGCGCCGATTTGAAGCACAGATTGCGGGCGCTTAATAAAAACAGCTAAAGCGCAGGGGTCACCCAGCTTAAGCTGCGGTGGCTTTTTTAAATGGGCTGATCCACCTCACGGATCGGGGATTTGAACTTCAGCTTGTGCCCCCTGACATAATGTCCAAAGCACTAAAGAGAGGAGGCCGTTATGGCTAATACACATACTTCACTATTCTTACCCGAAGAACATAAGGTTATTTCTACGTGGCTCGATGTTGAACCAGCTGAAGAGCTTTTCGCGAACTTAACTATAGAAAAGGCATTGTCTGACCTAAATTTACTGGTACCGACTGTGTCCGTCCGTTCAACAGTAGATTGGGCCGTTGCCGCAATTCTTCTTGAAAGGATCCAAGACCGATTACCCCAATGGGCGTCAGTTAGTGAGGGCAAAGCGACCCTGGGTCGTAATATTCGTGATAGGGCTGCCGACCGGACAGTGGAAATTACACCTACCCATCTTATTACGATTAACTGGGCTGATAGTGGGCCAGGGTTTAGCTGGCCAGAGGCGTATCACGTTACATACGTCCCTTACTATGACGAGTACATCGTAACAGGCTCTGTGGATTGTACCGATGTTTATGGTGTCACCGACTTTGCTCTTGGGCATTTTCGTCCTGGTCAGGATATAAGAAAAGCATCTGCTGAGATCATTAGAACTGAGTGGCAATTCCTTACTGACAATTACAACCAGTATCGTTGGGCATATCTCTTCGATGAGGCTCTCATTGGTCAGGATTTAGCCGATGAATTGGCCGATACGATTTGGGAAGAGAGTGGGGAACCCTTAACTGAGGATTATTCCTATGAGGAGGAGGCGGGGTAACACCTCCCTTCTTATGGTCTGATCCACCTAAAGGATTGGGGATTTGAATTTCAGCTTGTGCCCCCTGACATAACGTCCAAAGCACTAAAGAGAAAGGAACCAAAAAATGGCGAAGATTATATCGAGGCAGTCGGCGGGGCCGGACGATCCAATCTTCAATGGCGGTTTTGTAATATCTACTATTAAAAGAAAACCTTCTATTGATAAGGACAACTCCAGGAAAACGGAGGAAAGCCGGTGTGCTACTTCCGAACAGCCCAACACTCAAAGTAAAGAGAAAGGGTAAAATTCATGGCACGTTCTAAAAATCGACTTGTTGACTACGACAAGGGCAATGGAGAAATCCTTACGGCTCGCCTTGAGCTTGAAAACGGCGAAGTGGTCGAGGGACACTACGAAGTCTTCTATTGGCTTAAACCACCCTACGAGGTAGGTGAAGAGGTAACTAGAAGGATGTCTCTGCCCCCTGTCGCTACTTACGGAAAGGTCAAATAGGAAGAAAGGGATCGCTGCATCATCTTAAAAGGTGGTGCAGCGATGATCTGAACCTTTTTTTATTTGTTATACCCGCGTTTGTTCAAGTCAAGTGACTTCCATTATTCTTTCTAATGCCGGTAATCAAAAAACTGAGCGTAAAATCATAATCAGTCCGAGGAACATCAAAAATACCAGAATACAGCGCCGAAATAAATTCAGGGATATTTTATTACGAATATTTCTTCCGATGACCATGCCGACAATAGCCGCACCGGTACCTAACAAGCCAGGAACAAGTATAGAGACTGGTAATGCCCCCCTAAAACCGAGACCAAGGCTCATTCCGCCCGCGAGGCACAGTATACTCAAAGCAAAGGACTGAATTATGGCATCCTTGTTCATTTCCTCATCTGTAACTTTCGTCCCTTCTATTTTTTTATTATTAAGTCCTTTTGCCTCCTTTTCCAGTTCGATTGATTGCAGGTAGGGAACAATTGGCAGAACGAAGAATGCGGTTGCTCCAGAAACTAATCCGGTTGTAACACCAATTAATGGGTTAAGTTTCTTTTCCTTTTCTACCGGTATGCTGAACCGTTTCCCGCTTAAACTTAACCCAGCATATACAATCAACAGAAAACCCAAAAATGCCACCAGAAGTGTTACATTGATCCCGGTTATTAATGTGGCCCCAAGGAATGCGCCGGCAAAGAGCCATATCATCAGGTCCCAGTATCTCCTAAATATTAATTTTAAGGCTGTACCAAAGAATGCTTGCCAGATATTGGTTATAACGGCTGGAAGGACAAGAATTCCCATGGCGGACCCAAACGGAAGCCATAGGGCCATAAGCGCAATACTAACGGTAGGCAGACCCAACCCAATGCCGCCTTTTACCACCCCCGCTAAAAAGAAAACAACGGAAACCAGTACAATGTCTTCAAGCTGTAATTCAAACATGGTCCATTGTCGTACGCCTTATTGATAGTTTTGAACAGATACCAGACAAAAGAATTTAAACTGCAATTTCTATTTTAAACCAAATTAAAAAAAGCGGGACTTTTATCCCAATAATATTCCTGTATTTTAGTTATAACATTACTCAAAAACAGGGTGGCAGAATGAAGAGGATTGACTGTTTCAAAGCAATTTCAGGTTCGTTGACAGATGAACTGATCATTACAAACCTCGCGAACACCGCTAACGAGTGGCGTGCCGTGCGGAACCACGAGGGCAACCTTTACTTTGTTGGCATGGGAATGGTCACGCCATATGCTTTAGGACTCTCAATGGCACTCCCAAACCGCAAGGTAATTGCCTTCGACGGAGACGGAGGAATACTCTTTGATCTTTCAATTCTTGGAACCATTGCCCAAACGGCACCCTCCAATCTTTGCGTCGTTATCCTCGATAACGAAGGTTATATTTCGACAGGAAAAGGCAAGCATACGGCATCGCTCTCTTCTGGTGTTATTGATATTGCCGGCGTTGCAAGATCTTCGGGTATTAAAAATGTCTACGAGGTAAAAAACGTTGATGAGTTCGAAATTGCAGTGCGGGGAGGAGTTGAAGATGAAACTGGTCCGACCGTTATCATTGCCAAAATTAATAATGAGCAAGCCTTTGTGGGCACTTCCCTTATGGATGGAAAGGAAAATAAGTACCGCTTTGTCCGGTACATAGAGGAGACAGAGAATAAAATCATACTGAAACCTTCCGCCAGGGAACACGGAGAACCACCGCAGCCAGATCCAGTTTTTTCAAGTATTAGTGAAGACGACAGTTTTGGAGATACACTCTTTGATGGCTTGCAGGAAAACATGGTTAACTTTGTTGTAGGGCTTCCCTGTAGTGGTTTTGCAAATACTATACGCCGGTGCATGGAAGCGCAGTCAATGCAATACGTACCAGTCGCAAA
>DEBE01000062.1 GCA_002348425.1 Alphaproteobacteria bacterium UBA2964
ATCATCAAAACCCTCCGCCTCTGCGGCGTGCTTAGACAATGTACAAATCATATACAGGCCCGCAGCTTTAGAATGAACAGGAGCGCATTCCGGGGAGGGCCTTTTGTATGGAGCCCAGCTCAGTTTTATACCTTTCATTCTAGCCTCTGGCGAAAAATATGAAGGCCATTCCCAAACCGCTATAGCCAAATGAATTGTTGATTCTTGTGCCGAAACACCCATCATTTCACTTCCACGCCACGCTACAGGTCGAACATATGCATCAGAAAACCCCTGAGCCGAAACAGTTTCTACGGTTGCATCTTCAATTTGTTGTAAAGAATAGGGTATAACAAAACCTAGTGTTTCCGCTGACTTGATAAGCCTTTCGGTATGCTCCCTTAGCTTAAAAATATTCCCGTTATAAACCCTTTCACCTTCAAATACACAACTGCCATAATGAAGACCATGGCTCAGTACATGTAATCGAATATTCCGCCATTCTTTTAGCGAGCCATTATACCAAATTCGCCCATCTTGATCATCAAAATTCAGCATATATTTAAAACCATGATAACGTTAGGTGACAAAAAAAGCGTTAAAAGTCTAAATTTCGGGTTGCCCTGCGTATCATTCGCAGTCATATATGTCAACATGACTGACATAAAAGCAGGGGCAAACCCCTTATTTCTACGAGATGAAGAATTAAGGCAGGGCATGGAACTAGTGTTTTATGCCTACCGTGATTTCACCGCGGAACCCGACGCCATTTTAGCGGCCTATGGGTTTGGGCGAGCACACCATAGAGTAATATATTTTGTCGGCCGCAATCCGGAGATAACGGTTTCAGCACTTTTAGATATCCTGAAAATCACTAAGCAAAGTCTATCACGTGTATTAAGCCAATTAGTACGCGAGAAGTTTATAACGCAGAGACCCGGAATACGGGATAGACGTCAACGGCTTTTAGAATTGACTGAAAAAGGTGTAAACCTTGAAAAAAGACTTTCCCAGAACCAAAGAGAGAGAATCGCACATGCTTATCGGGCTGCTGGGGCAGAGGCTGTTGAGGGTTACCGTAAAGTAATTTTAGGAATGATAAACGAGACCGACCGAGCAAAGTTCCTAAAACGAGGCCTTTTGTAAGAAAAGGAAACGATAAACGGAGATCCTAGATCAAATAACAACAAGAGCCTAGCTAGACCGAACTGTATGAAGATGATTTATAGGTCCATGACCTTTGCCAATGCCTGGGGCAGTTTGAATTGCTTTATTTAAAAAGGTCTCCGCTTGCGTTACCGCCCCCTCAATAGTTAGACCGTTTGCTATACCCGCGGCGATAGATGACGCAAGAGTACAGCCAGTCCCGTGGGTATGTGAAGTAGCTATTCTTTCATTTTGAAAAAATCGAGACCCATCATTGGAGATTAAAAAATCCCAAACTATCGGCCCTTCCATATGACCACCCTTAAGCAAAACTGCCTTTGGACCAAGATCAAAAAGCTCCTCACCCATTGCCTGCATGTCATCCCTGCCTTTAAGCTTCCTATTCAAAATTGCTTCAGCTTCTGGGATATTAGGAGTGAGCAAAGTTGCTCGTGGCACTAGTTCCTCGCGGAGTGTTACAATAGCCTCTGTGTTTAATAAAGAAGCACCCCCTTTGGCAATCATCACTGGGTCAACAACTATAGGGATATTATTCGCCTTACGTTCCAACGCCCTTACAACCGTTTCGATTACCATAGATTCATGCAGCATTCCCGTCTTTATACAATCTGCGCCTATATCATCTAACACCACATTTATTTGCTTTTCAATAAACTCTGGGGAAACCTCCATAACGCCGTGTACTCCCAGTGTGTTCTGAGCCGTCAAAGCCGTAATGGCGCTGGCAGCGTAAGCTCCTAGGGCACTTATTGACTTAATATCTGCCTGAATACCCGCTCCTCCCCCGGAGTCGGAACCCGCAATAACCAAAACTCTTCCGATCATTTTATCTTATTCACTTTGAAAACTTTTTAATTTCGGAACACACTTCATTAATAACTTCTTTTATCATTATTTCATCGCTGCCTTCTGCCATAACTCTTATTATTGACTCTGTTCCAGACTGACGTACTAGCAACCTTCCAACACCATCTAATTTCTTTTCCCCATCCGCAATAATCTTTTTTATACTAGCCACATTCATTGGAGATGCGCCAGCAAACATCACATTCTTGAGAATTTGTGGGACAGGGTCAAAAACCCTACAAACCTCACTAGCTGGTCTATTGGATTGCACAATAACAGAGAGGACCTCTAACGCCGCAACGAGTCCATCACCGGTCGTATTGTAATCATTAAGAATAATATGGCCTGATTGCTCACCGCCAATATTAAAACCATCTCGTAACATTTTTTCTACAACATAACGGTCACCAACTTTTGTCCGTACCACTTTTAACCCCAGATCATTAAGGAATCTATCTAATCCAAGGTTGGCCATTACGGTCGTCACTACCCCCCTCCCTTTAAGCCTATTATCACTCTGCCAAGAATTTGCTATTAAAGCCAAAATTTGGTCACCATCGATAATATTGCCTTCCTCATCAGCAAGAATTACTCGATCTGCATCCCCATCAAGTGCGATGCCAAGATTGGCACCCTCATTTACAACTGTCTCTCGCATTAACTCCGTATTAGTACTACCGCAGGCCTTATTAATATTTAATCCATTAGGAGAAATTCCCAAAGCGACTACATCGCTACCTAACTCCCAGAGTGCGGAAGGCACTACTTTGTATGCAGCGCCGTTAGCACAATCCACTACTATTTTTAGACCATCCAGCCTTAAACCTTTCGGAAAGGTGTTTTTAGCAAACTCAATGTAACGGCCCTCCGCATCTTCTAACCGTCGAGCACGTCCGAGTTTATTGGGAGTAGCCAATTTATTTGTATTCTGTTGTCCAACCAGAGACTCAATTTCTGCTTCGGCTGAAGCCGAGAGCTTATACCCGCTCGGCCCAAACAATTTTATACCATTATCCTCAAAGGAGTTATGCGAAGCCGAGATCATCACTCCAAGATCTGCTCTAAGACTTCGGACGAGCATTGCTACGGCTGGCGTTGGCATAGGACCAACAAATATAACATCCATGCCCATACCTATAAAACCGGCAGCTAGAGCTGGCTCAAGCATATAACCGGACAAGCGGGTATCCTTGCCTATAACCACCGTGTGACGCCGCGCTCCATTCGTGAATATTGCTCCTGCCGCCATACCAACTTTAAGGGCTACTTCGGCGGTCATAGGATTAACATTAGCTTTTCCCCTTATTCCGTCAGTACCAAAGAGTTTAACCACCATTAATGCCCTGCCCTATATTTTGACGATGCTTCTATGCTTTCTAAATTTATCATAACGCAATTTTAATGAGAAAATGTAATATTTGTTTTAAACGTTTTGAATTTGATTCCAAATCGTAAGTGCCTGTTTGACCTCACAAACATCATGAACTCGATGAATTTGAATTCCATGATTCATTGCTTGCACAACGGCTGCTATTGTCCCGGGCAATCGGTCATTTGTGGAAATTGTATTAGTTAACCTACCAATAAAACTTTTCCGGGAAACACCAATAGCTACAGGAGACCCAACACCATGTAACATCGATAAATTTTTTAAGATAGCTAAATTGTGCATATCTGATTTCCCAAAACCT
>DEBE01000239.1 GCA_002348425.1 Alphaproteobacteria bacterium UBA2964
GTCAGGTAAGGACTTGGCAATCATAGTCAATGAGTTTGGCGATATTGGTATTGACGGGGAACTCATAAAATCAGGTGAAGAGGAACTGATAGAACTAAGTAATGGCTGCGTTTGTTGTGTCATTCGCGGAGATCTAATACGTACGATACGATCACTGCTCAAAAATAAGCCAAATCTAGATGGCATAATAATAGAAACAACGGGACTAGCTAACCCAAGCCCGGTTATTCAAACCATGGTGATTGATCAAGTTATATGCGGGCAATGTCGTCTGGACTCCGTAGTTTGTGTCGTTGACGCTGTTCACATTCTAGATCAACTAGAAACAACACCGGATGCCGCCGATCAGATTGCCTTTTGTGACCATATAGTCCTTAATAAGGTTGCTGATACATCAGAGCCTATTAAAACAATTAAAAATATCGTGCAGCAGTTAAATCCGCTTGCCAAATTAACGTTGACAAACCATTCAAATATTCCGTCAAAGGCTGTTATTAATTGTAATGGTTTCGACCTTGATCGAATTGAAAAAAACTTATCTCCCATAATCGACGAGAAAATAACTAAACATAACCATACTAATCATATTGATCGCAGCGGTATTACCAGCCTATCACTGACAACTAGCAGACCCATAGATGAGGAAAAGCTCGAAAACTGGCTGCAGGATTTATTATTTCGTTATGGAAACGATATTTTGAGAACCAAGGGTATTTTTAATATAGTCGGAAAAGATCGCAAGCTTTTAGTGCAAGCCGTCCAAATGATGATTGAAGGTGATTTTGGCGACGAATGGGGTCACGAAGAACGTTTAACACGATTAGTCTTCATTGGACGCAACCTAAAAACTGATGAATTGAGAGAAGGCTTTCAATCCTGTCAGCCAAAACTCGCTGCTTAAAAACAATAAAGTTTGGAACATTTCGTAACAATGCCAACCTTAAAACAGCCAAATTTTTGTGAAATCAATACATTTAGGAAAATAAAATGACTAGAATACCTCCCCTTAGCCGCAATGAAATGGATCAAGACCAAGGAAGAATCTATGACCGAATAGTAGGAGACAATGGGCGAGTGGGTTTCGGGCCAGCCATCGGATATGCATATTCTGGTCCGGTTTGGGATCTTCACAATCTTTCTAGTTCGTTCTTACTGGACTGTTCAATCACTAATACTCAAGTCAGAATAATCTCTCTTCTTACCGTAAAACATTGGAAAGCCGCCTATCCTTGGAGTGCGCAAGCTAAAACAGCATTAGGGGCGGGCCTAAATAAAAAGATTATCAAGGCTATTAATGAAGGGAAAAAACCCGATTTTGATGATATCGATGACGCCACAATTTACTTAGTGACAAAGGAATTACTCGAAACAGGCAACTTATCAGATAAAACCTTTGAAGGAGCTGAGAAAGCTCTTGGTAGAAAAAAATTAGTTACAATCGTTCACACCATTGGACATTTCTGTACTACTGCTATGATGGCTAACTTAGTTGGGTGCGTCCCGCCAGAAGAAGCATTTTCAAAACTGAATACAAATTAAGATATGTAAAATCTCGCCGGAAATATTTGAATTAAAGGGAGCCGATGACATTCTACAATACCCTTTCTAATCATTGAAATTTTCTCTTAAAGTCGACCCGCTATATTCCTTTTTAGACAAACCACGTCTTTGAAGTTCGGGCACCACCTTTTGAACAAAATCTTTAATATTTTCTGATGCATGAAAGCCGCGCGCTAAAATAAACCCGCCGTTAGCACCCGTTTCATAGTGTATCATCTCTAGTTTATCTGCTATTTCTTTAGGCGTGCCTTCTGCAACCATAACTCGCTGGGACATGTAATCCTGTCCAAACTCACGTACTGTGATTTTGGGATCTGTTGTTTTTAAAAGTTCGTCAAAAGTCCCGAGATTGCCTTTTTGTTCTCGTACTTTGTCTGCAAAGTCAGCCAAAGTCATCGTTGGCTCTGCAAGGGAGAAGTCGACACCAAACCATTGGGACATTTCTATTAAACCACCTTCAAGTGGCACAGAATCAAGAAATTGTTTTTCTTTATCACGAGCCTCGGATAAAGATTCCGCCACCTGTGTTCTTACTGACCAAAGAATTCCAAGATCCCGTGGTTGCCGGCCAAATTTTAATAATTTTGAATCTATGGCATTCCGGTGTTGTTTCATGCTTTCTATTGTACGCCGGGTACTAAACTGCAAATCTGCATATTTAGCCGCTAAATCCATGCCCGGCCCGGACTGTCCTGCTTGAATAATTAAAGGCCGCTGCTGTGGTGAGGGCATCGCCGGTAATGGACCCCTTACATTAAAATAATCACCCCTGAAATCGAGGCGGTGTACCTTTTCAGGGTCTAGAAACTCGCCTGTATCTCTATTTAGAATTACGGCATCCGCCTCAATACTATCCCACAACAAACATGTAACTTCCAAAAACTCTTGGGCCCTTCGGTAGCGTTCGCCATGGTCCATCATCTCTTCAAAACCCCAATTCATGGCTTCCCATTTGTAAGCTGAAGTAACTGCATTCCAGGCAATTCGACCACGCGTAACATGATCTAGGGCGTTAAAAATACGGGCACAATGAAAAGGATGATGATAGGTTGTAGACATGGTTAGCGCATACCCAACCCCTTCGGTTAACCTCGCTAAGATCGGTATCATTGGTGTCATGTCATGGCGAGGCCATTTCACCCCTCGACTGACAACAGCATTATGATTACCCCCAAAATCTTCTGAGGTACCTCCTGTATCACCGAAAAATAGTAAATCCATACAGCCCTGCTGGGCTAACTTAGCAATTTCTTCGTAAAATTCCGAAGTACTGTAGTAGTTAAAACCCTCCCATGATCCAGGCATTTTCCATAGAAAGTCGGTATGAAGAAAAGAAAGATCGGCTGCAAGATGGATGGTTTCACGCTCTGACATTTTCTTGACCCCCTATTTTTATCAAACCTATTTTTCCACAAGATTCCGGATATAGGTGGGAGACAATGGTAATGCATTCGGCTGCACATCAAAGTCTTTTAGAGCAGAAGCAACAGCATTTGCCATAAGGCCTCCCATCGATAAAATACCACCTTCACCGCCCCCTTTAATACCCAAAGGGTTCACAGGAGATGGAGAATTTTCAAGCATTATAACACGTATATTAGGAAAATTAGAGGCTTGCGGTAGCAGGTAATCAGCTAAGGTGCCAGTCAGTATTTGTGCGTTCTCATCGTAAATCATTTGTTCTAGTAACGCTCCCCCTAAACCCTGTACCACAGCACCAAGAGCTTGACCTTCTAATGTTAACGGATTGACAATCCGCCCTACATCTTCAACAAGCAAAAGGTCAACCAGTTCAATTTGTCCAGTCATGCTATCAACAGTCACATGTGCCGCCGCTGCACCTCCGGCATAAGTGTGCTGATGATTATGAAATGTTTCCTCAATAGAACCTATTTCTAGCCCTAACTCGCCAAGAGAAAGCTTGGGGTGTCCTTTTGCCGAGGCAAAACCGTCGATAATTTTTATATCGCTAATGCCACAATTTAACCTTTTAGCCGCAGTTTCTCTGATTAACTTTTTCAATGTTTTAATGGCGAGTAGAATTGCTGACCCCCCCATTACAGTTGAACGAGAATGGTAGGAACCAAATCCCTCCTTCAGAAAAGGAGTGGACCCATGATATAAATTAATTTTTTCGATGGGAAGTTCCATGGCGTCAGCGGCTATTTGCGACAAAACTGTTTGCACCCCCTGGCCGACTGCTGTTGACCCAACATATACATCAACTGACCCATCTTTCAGCAGCTGAACTTTTGCATTTTCACTCGGACCTGCCGCCCCTCCCTCAACGAAACAACTAATGGAAAGTCCATGATATAGACCATCGACAAGCTCGCCGTTCACTTGTTTTTTCTTTTCCCAACCAAATTCCTGTAGGCAATGGTCGAAGACATTGACGTAATCACCACTATCAAATTTTTCCTTTCTTTCTACAGGACTAATGGTAGCTATGGCATAGGGCATCTCTTGATGCGTAACTAGGTTGCGACGTCGAAATTCGACTCTATCTATTTCCAGTTCTTCTGCAGCTATATCGAAGAGCCTTTCGCGGAAAAAATCTGTCTCGAAACGTCCTGGTCCCCGATAAGTACCAATCGGGGCCTTATTTGTTAGAATTGCATGTGAATGAATTTTAATATTTGGGACACGATAAGGGCCTGACATAAACTGGGCTACATTACGTGGGCTAATTGTACCGTTTGTTCGATAATATGCGCCTACGTCAACCCAGATATTACCGCGAAGACCAATAATCGTTCCATCTCGTTTACAAGCTATCTCAATTTCACAATCCATTTCCCTGGCATGACCGGTGGTCAAAAGATGATCGCGACGATCCTCTACCCACTTGACCGCATGTCCACAAAAACGTGCAGCGAATGGGATGAGAAAATCCTCGGGAAAAAATTCGCCTCTTGCACCAAAACCACCCCCCACATTACTCTCA
>DEBE01000250.1:0-2469 GCA_002348425.1 Alphaproteobacteria bacterium UBA2964
GAAAAGGCGATACTCAACTCTGAACTTGCTACAACTGGTGACAAAACAGCGCTAAGTATTGTCGTCAAAGCCGCGGAAATGCTCGGCGCGAAAAGGCTAGTAAAAATTACTTCAAGCCATATTGATGGCTGCCTTTATCACGGTGACTCCGGCGTTTTATTCTGCGAAAATCTAGCAAAAAATGGAGCCAAAGCTAAAGTCCCAACAACTACCAATGTCGGCGCCTTAAATTTTATAAAGACTAATCAAGCTAAACTTTCCTCAGAAAAATTACAAATGGCTCAAAGATTAATGGATGCTCATATAAATATGGGCTGCACCCCAAGTTGGACCTGTGCACCTTACCAAATAGGCGCGCGTCCCAAAAAAGGCGAACAAGTCGCTTGGGGAGAATCTAATGCCGTTGCCTTTGCAAACACCGTCTTAGGTGCGCGCACTAACCGATATGGAGATTTTCTAGATATAGCGTGTGCAGTGAGTGGCAGGGCTCCTTATTATGGATTGCACTGTGACAAAAATCGCAACGCAGAAATCTTACTAGATGTAACTGATCTCCCTGAAAACGTGAAAGGAGAGGATACATTTTTTCCGGTCTTAGGTTCTGTCATTGGAAGGCTTGCCGGTGACCGTGTTTGCGCAGTATCAGGTATTAATAAGATTGCATCTGAAGATCAATTAAAGGCGCTTTGCGCGGCAGCTGCATCTACCGGTGCCGTTGGACTAGTTCACATCATTGGAATTACACCCGAAGCTACCAATTTGCCACACGTTTTTGGTAACGAGCGACCAAAGGAAATTCTGTCTATCGATATGGATATGATGAAGGGTGCATTTCATAAACTCTCTCAAACCAAGCAAGCAGGGAAAATAGACTGCGTTGCCTTAGGAAGCCCCCATTTTTCAATTTCGGAATGTAAGAAATTATTAGAAGTGTCGGAGGAAAAGGATTTTAAGGTGCCAGTTTATGTCTGCACAAATCGTCATACTGCTCAAGAACTAAAAGCCCAAAATATTTATTCCAAACTAGAAAGGCTTGGTGTGGTCTTCATAATCGATACTTGTGTGGTTGTTACCCCTATACTGCCAGGTAGTGGTGGGATAATGATGACTAACTCAGCCAAGTTCGCGCATTATAGTGCGGGTAATACAGGGTATCGGCCTATATTTGGGTCACTAGCTGATTGCATAAAAAGTGCGCAAAATGGTTACGCTACATTAAATTATGGGCCATGGAAATGAGCTGGTGTGGGCAAGTGTTGTATTCTGGCACCGCAAAAGGAACGGTTTTACGCTTAGAAGCCCCAATAAGTTTTTGGGGTGGTATTAGTCCTGACAACGCGGAGGTTGTATTAGAGAACCATCCACAGCGCGGGGTGAAGATCACTGACAAAATTCTAATTGTACCTGATCCCATTGGTTCGAGTTCTTCTGCTGCAATACTCCTTGAATTACTCTACGCAAAAATTGCTCCAAAGGGCCTCATACTTGGAACCAATAAAGATGCTATCTTGCCAATAAGTGTACTAGTCGCTGAACAAATGGGGTGGAATACCATTCCGATCATTGCAATGGAAAACCCTACTTTTAAGAGCGGAGAAGAATTAGAAATCAAGACTGACGGAACTATTCATTCTATTTGAATTAATAATTAAATTGTGCATTTGATCAATGCCGATACTTCAAGGGACTAACATTATCTCTTAGCTAGCTGTCAAATTTAATTACATTTTTAGCTGGGGACATATTTATTTCATCCAGTATTGTCTGCGACCTCGAGGATAAGACAGTCATGATAACCTCTGCCACATCCTCCGCCTCTATGGCGTGTGTCTTTTCATCACCAGGACGGAACCCAAGCCCATTAAAGAAAGGTGTACGCACTAAACCAGGGTTTATAAGAGAGACACGGATATTACTTGCCCTTACCTCGTCACTCAATGCTTGTGAAAACCCTCTTAGGCCAAATTTAGCTGTGGAATACAGGGTCGCCTTGCGTTTGCCCGTAAGTCCCGCTTCCGAGCCCAAAAAAATGATATTACCCCCCGAACGTGCTTTTAAATGTCTAACAAAAATTTGACTGAGTAAAATATGTGAGATTAGGTTCAAATCTAGAAAATCTTTTATCTGCGAAGTTGAAAAGTTTTCAATCGGGTTGAAACGTCCTTCCCCGGCATTGCTAATAAGAATGTTGGCTTCTGGATGAGCTTTTAACAGTGCCTTGGCAACATTAGTTGTTTCGTTTTGATTTTTCAGATCCACTTCAAACGGAAAGTAATTGGTGTCATTCGGGGTAAACTTGGAATGATCGCGTGCTATGCCTAAAACTTTATAATCAGCTTTTAAAAGAAGTTCGCAAACGGCTCTACCTATACCGCTGGAACTACCCGTAACCACTGCGCATTTATCCGTCAAATTTATACCCTTTTATATTTAAGTCTGCGAAAGGCATTGAAAAATTTTTTCTGATGA
>DEBE01000250.1:2868-3100 GCA_002348425.1 Alphaproteobacteria bacterium UBA2964
GAAACAATACCATCTGCTTCTTTCATAGAAAATGAGAATAAGTCTTCATCTGGATATAGTTTAAAGATTTCACTATACATTTTTTTTGGAAAACGCAGTGGTCCATAGCTGATTGAATGAATTGATTCATTAGGTAAGGCCTCTAGAAGCGATCCTACTAATCGTTCATATTTCTCTTTCCAATCATAAGAATAAATCAACGGATCAAACCGCAGACCAATTGGCCACCCCC
>DEBE01000054.1 GCA_002348425.1 Alphaproteobacteria bacterium UBA2964
GTTTCATACGGATGGTGCCTACGATGAACATCCCTATAACTACACGATGCTTCATGCTCTCGAACTTCCGGAAACTGGTGGCAATACGCTATTCGCAAATATGTATGCAGCATATGAGACTTTGTCAGATCAAATGAAGCTTAAGCTTTCTAATTGCACCGCGCATCATGGTTATTATTCCGGTACAGTCCAACGAGGGCAGCCGGTAGGGCATTTGAATGGTGAGTTTTCGCATCCTGTCTTTATCGAACATAACGAAACCGGCCGTACTGCTTTGTTTATCAGTCGGCTGTTAACACTCTGTATTAATGAATTATCGAAAGAGGAAAGTGAAGAAATCTTAGAATTTCTTTTTGACCATTCTGAAAAACCGGAATTTATATATGAACATAGGTGGTCGCTTGGTGATTTAGTGATGTGGGACAATCGGTGCTTAAACCATGCGCGAACTGACTTTTCAACCAGTGAACGGAGGCTGCTCCGGAGAAATGTTATTCAGGGGAAAAGGCCCAACCGAGGTCATGTGCGAGTTGTGCAATAGGGGTATATGGTGAGTATAAAAGTAGAACCAATTTCTGATGCTGTAGGAGCAAAGATAACCAACATAGATGTTGGAAAAGAGATGACACCCGATGTTTTACGGGAGGTGCATCAAGCGTGGCTCGATTATCAAGTCCTTGTCTTTCCGGAACAACAGCTAGACGAAGAAGATCAAATCCGTTTCACCGCGAATTTTGGAGAGGTGGGTGGGCGGAATCGTAAGGTACCAACTGCAGAAGGGAATAGTGTATCTCATCCGGGTATTATGCTCATAAGCAATATTCGAAAGGATGGTAAGCCAATCGGTTCTTTGCCGGATGGTGAGATGATGTTTCACTCGGATGGTGCTTACGCTAAACGACCTTTTCGATACACATTACTTTACGCAATTGAGGTGCCATCATTTGGTGGCAATACGAAGTTTTCCAACATGTATAAGGCTTATGATGCTCTGCCAGAGGATTTTAAAAAACGGTTCTCAAACTGCCATGCTGAGCAGGTTTATTACGCTGGTAGTGTGAAAAAAGATAAACCATCTGAATCACTTACGGGAAGCAGGATTCACCCCTTATTTATAAAACATGAAGAAACAGGGCGGACCGCAATTTATGCGAGTCGTCTAATTACCACTCGAATAGAAAAATTAAGCAGACAGGAGAGTGATGAAGCCCTAGAACAAATTTTTGAAATATCGGAAAGAGACGAATTTGTTTATGAGCATATTTGGACACCTGGAGATTTTGTAGTATGGGATAATCGTTGTCTTAATCATGCACGAACCGATTTTTCAGGTGGTGAACGCCGTCTTTTGAGACGAACCACGGTATTGGGTAATGATCCGGCACCAGCAACTTATAGCACTGCATAGTATTTTGTGAACTCGGGTAAAAAAATGCATATAGAAAAAATTTCAGATGCCGTTGGCGCCCGGATTACCGGCGTTGACTTAGGAAAACAATTAACGGAAGAACAATATTCTGAGATCCATCGTGCTTGGCTGGATTATCAGGTTCTGGTTTTTCCTGAACAGGAATTGAGCGAGGGAGATCAGGTGCGATTTACTCGTTGGTTTGGGGAACCTGGTCAACGCCTTCGGAAAACTGCTGCTCCAGAGAGTGATCGTGTTAGCCACCCCGGCACAATGTTGATTAGTAATATACGTAAAGATGGCAAGCCAATTGGTTCTTTGCCCGATGGTGAGATGATGTTTCACTCCGATGGTGCTTTTGCAAAAAAGCCTTTCAGGTACACATTATTATATGCAATTGAAGTCCCTTCATATGGCGGCAACACTTTGTTTGCCAACATGTATAAGGCTTTTGAAATGCTGCCAACTTTATTAAAGAACAAACTACAGGAATGTCACGCAGAACACCTATATTACGCTAATAATGGAGCCCAATCGCCAAATCGCTCTTTGAGTGGGATAAGACAACACCCGGTTTTTATTTCTCATGAAGAAACACATCGTACGGCACTTTATGTCAGTCGGCTCATGACACATAAAATTGTTGAATTGTCTGACACAGAAAATGAAGAGATTCTAGCTCAGTTATTAGACCATTCTGAAAAATCAGAATTCGTCTATGAACATGTGTGGGCTCCTAAAGATTTTGTCATATGGGATAATAGGTGTTTAAACCATGCCCGAACCGATTTTTCAGAGGGGGAACGACGTCTTTTGCGGCGAACCACAGTGGTAGGTGTTGACCCTCTTCCAGCCAGTTTATCTAATACGCTGAGCTAGTTTTTACTAGTTATTAAGGTCAGTTTTCCATCTAATATTGCAACTATGACGTTCCAACTGATAGACGGTCGGTTAAGCCATGTTTATCTATTAGCTTATGAATTAAACCACTACTTCTAGCTTTTTCAACAAACTGATTAATAAATTTCGCAGCCTGAGATTTACCCTTTTCAACACCTATAGCCTGTTGCACGGAGGTAAATTTTCCATCGACAACCCTCGTTCCTGAAATATTTTTTACCTCGGCTGTTAATGCGGGACGCAGTCCGGCGAGGGCATCCAATCCGTCATTTTTAAAAATTGATACCGCGGCAGGCACGCCTTTTGCTCGAACCAGAGTAGCATTCTTTAAATGGCGGGAAAGGTATAAATCATAAGCGCTACGACTTGAGACGGCTATCCTTACATGTTTCTGGTCAATATCGGCAGCATTCAAAAAAGACGATTCATCAGTAACCATATAAGTAGCCTCAATTTCAACATAGGATTTGGAAAAATCAATAATCTTCGCACGTTCTGGTTCATCACCAATCATACCGATATCCCAGTAATTCTTTCCCGTCATATCAGCCACCTCTCCTGGAGAAGAAAATTTTATTAATGAAATATCTACACTTAACTGTTTGGCAAGTTCCCGAGCTAAATCGGGAGCTACACCGTCCGGATTTCCTGCAGAAGTTGTACCGCTAACTAGCAGTTTATTTGCCATATTGAGACCAACTCGTAAAATACCGTTAGGAATTAGCTGGTCTCTGATATGCCTATTAATTTTCATAAAAATTTAAACCAATACTGGAAAAAAGCTGTCCATCCAGCTTTTGACGATTTCACGGACACGAGTATTGTCTTCCGCAAACATAAAATGGTCAGTCTCCGCAAAGAGGTGCAAATCACAAGGTTGTCCAGCCTTTTGAAAAAGGGCTACTGACTGCTCGGTCGGTGTAACGGAATCATCCGACGAATGTAAAAGCAATAGTGGGCGCGGTGAGATATTCGCGACAACGTCTTCTGCACAAAAGTTATACATGCTTTGGGGTACCTCTGCAGGAAATTTGATAACAGATTGCTGGGCTAGGTTGTTACGAAGATGCTCAGGAATCGGAACAATATCATAACGATCGACCATCATTGATTCTCCGGTTTTTTCTCTGTGACGTCTCCCTTGTTCCAGCATATCGGTAAACTTGAGCCATCCCTCCTTTGATGGATGTTGACCACGAAATTTTCTTTCGCCATGTCCCCAACCACCCGATGAAATCACACATGCAAAACGATCGTCAATTCCACC
>DEBE01000194.1 GCA_002348425.1 Alphaproteobacteria bacterium UBA2964
CGAACGCCGGAAATAAGGTAATACTTACGCATAAGCCCAGCCCGGCAATCCGCTTGATGCCCAACGATCATAATCGGATGGATGTCCATGATAATAGGCCATGGCATTTATGGACGATGAGCCACCGATAACTTTTCCACGAGCGCATTCAATAGCTCTACCACCCATATTTTGTGATGGCTCGGCAAAGTACATCCAATCATGGTGACGTTTCTGAAGAATGCGACCCCATCCAAGTGGAATATGGATCCATGGATCCCGGTCCCATCCGCCAGCCTCAAGCATCAAAACCCTTATATTGTTATTCTCGCTTAATCGACTGGCTAAGGTACAGCCTGCTGAGCCAGCGCCTATTATTATATAATCAAAATTGGTTACAACAGACATGGGCAGATCCTGACTAGAAAATTATTTGCGCGAATTTAGCGGACAAATTCTTAGACACACAACCCCCCTGTTTCTGGCCTTATAAGAATTATATAATATTAAATTTTATCCCGTCTAATGTCTCATTTTAGAAACTTAAATCAATGAATTAAACGAGACGGGTGATTTGGGGCGATGTGTATACAGACTTGCAAAGATCCTGGCATTTTCTCAACCAATAACCAAAAGATTAAAGATGGGCATTCAATTTTACTTATCTGTTCGATTCAAGGTATCCGAGACTGGTTTTAGCCGAATGTCTAATAGGGAAGCTCTGCCCTTTGCAACCCATTCCAGACCACGCTTTATCGCTGCTCGTACCTCTCCCGGCTCTTCTACCTTCTCACCAAATCCACCAAAGGCATCAATTATTTTCCAATAGTCAGGAGCGGGGCCAATATGTAATCCAGAAAAATTATTCGTCTTCACAGCATCACCTTCTGGAAAATACTTAGGTACCCCAGTTTTTTGCGATAAATATCCATGGTTATTTAATATAATTGTGAGGAACGGCAAGTTGTGTTCTTGGGCTGCGCCGTAAACAGCTGGCACCGGATCATAGTTAAATGACCCATCTCCTATTAGACAGACCACTGGACGATCTGGATACGCTGTTTTTACACCAAGCGCAGTGGAAAGACCGGTCCCGAGACCACCTTGTGCACCGCTGAACCAACAACCCGGCTTTAATCGGTCAAGATATTGGTGAGCTGCTAAACGATGTGTTATTAATTCTTCAATAATTAAAGCGTCATCAGGGATCACTTGACCAAGTTGATAAGTTACCCACCTGGTGTCCATTGGAATAGTACTCGAAAGAGCTTCTGCCTCTTGTTTCCAAGTTTCCCGGCGTTTGTCGTTTATATATTTTAATCGAGTTTTCCTCTCAATTCGGATCTTATCATCTTCAGCAACACGCACTTTAAGAGCTTCAAGAAGGGCTAAAAGAGAAGTTTCCAAATTACCAGTTAGAATCAAATCAGCTTGTATCCCCAGAAAAGGTAGTATCGCTTTTTGGGGATTTTCATCGAGAACAGCTACGGTCGCCTCTTTAGAGGGCGTAGTGGTTTGCGGGTGCCAAGGTGTGATAGATGAAGCAAGGAAAATTACGTCGGCATCCTTAACGGCTGAAGCGGGATGAAAGCCAGCATGTAAGGGATGATTTCGTGCTATATTGATGCTACCTGTGGCTCGGGATTCAGATACCGGGCAACCTAAAAGCTCAGCTATTGCTCTGAGGTGTTCGGATGCTTTAACAGAGCGCCCTACATCTTCCGCGACAATCACCGGGTCCTTTGCCTGAGAAAGTAATTCTGCCAACTCTACCACTCCATTTTGATCTGCTGTTGACAATGGAGCATTGGATAAACCTGAAGCAACATTCCGCGGCATTTCTTCAAATAAATGCTCCATGGGCAATGAAACAAATGTCGGCCCTCTTGGGCCCGCCATGGCTAAACTGCATGCGCGCCGAACGGTGGACGGAAGTATGGACTTGGTATTAACACCAAAACTCCATTTAACATTTTTTTCAACCATCCTTGCCGGACCACCCATATCGGCGAGATGGGCACCCCACTGTCCTCCTGGATCCGGTCCATCGTCCTCTCCGAACCCAATAGACTCACCAGCAAATATGACCATAGGGACCTCCTCGTGCAATGCCCCCCGCATTGCCATCGCTCCATGCAACGCACCAACAGTCGTATGAATCATTACTGCCGGAAGCTTTCCTGTTGCCTTGGCATAACCACTTGCCATACCTATAGCGGTTTCCTCGTGACGGGTACTCATGTAAATAGGAATATCATTAGCATTAGGTTCTGCCAGCGCCTCCCAAACGGGTGCCCACTCTGAACCGGGCGACGCAAATATTCTTTCTACCCCCATAGTACCTAACACTTTCAAAAACGCCTGGGCCCCATTTAAACCCTTAGTTTTAATCATATCTCTCTCCCAAGAAACTTAAGCAAACAGTCCTAGCTCCAAGTTAACATAAAGGTCGTAGAACGAATAAAGTACATCGTGTTTTATAATCTTTTTTGTTGTTTACCAGTTCGGAACAATTCAGCCGCGACAATAATTGGAAGAGTGCCAACAATAAAGAAACCAAGCTGGTATGAATTAAATATCTCTAGTATCAAACCATAAACTACAGGCATGATAATCATTCCCGCATAGGCAAAACATACAGCACCGGCAGTGACTACTCCTACCATGCCAGCTGGAGATACACGAGCGATTTCCGCCAATAAGACACCTTGATAGCCTATCCCCGTCAATCCATACAAAAAGGCAAGCCCCCATACCGGTAAACTTTGCCATTCTTGGTTGATAAATCCTAAGGTCATGCAGGAAACACCCATCGATACCCCAAGAAATGACAATAATATCAGAGGTTCAACATGTTTTGTCCCCACCCAACCCCATACAATTCGTCCAAAGATCCCGGCTACCATTGCAATAGAATAGGTAACTCCTGCCCGGGCTAAGCTCCATTCAAGCCCTAAGGATAAAAATGAAACAAAGAAAGACGCAAAGACTAACTGCAGACCTGTAAACACAAACAAAACAATTGCTAAATGCCTTATATTCTTATCACAAAGTACTGCATTCAGTGTGCTACGAAAATCGGCAGCTTTGATCCTATGTCCCGGTTGTCGATCTGAATCAAATTCATTCCTCAATGGTTGAAGTGCCACAGCAAGCCCTAATGCCATCATTGCAGCACAGAGTAGCGCACCTTTCCAACTGAAAAACGTAACAAATAAGGGTAATAACATACCCGCTATAACCCCGCCAACAGGCACACCAGTCTGCTTTATAGAAAATATCAGTGGGGCTTGT
>DEBE01000014.1 GCA_002348425.1 Alphaproteobacteria bacterium UBA2964
CCAAGGGATTTCTCTACTGGTTCGCCAACAACAATCGAAAGTAGCTGACCCGTATCAGCATCATTCAAAACATGAATGGGGTGTTCTCTGTACCTGTATTCTTGATTTTTACCCTCGTCGAGCTGAATTACATGATCTGCCCTAGTAGCAGCGCCTATGACACCCATTTCGTCAACACCGCCGGGAAAATTGCTAATTCGGACGCCAGATGGGGAATGCACACGACGTCTCGGCGCGTTCATAAAAGGATATTTTCTTCCTCCGGCATATCCCTTCTCGACCGCTTCAATAGCCTCATCCATTTGGACGAGATCTTGGATTTCCTCTGGTTTAAGTAACAAAAAACCCACTGACTGGCCTCCTCTAGGAGTCTAAATTAGGGCCCAGAAATTTGGAATTAATATTTACCAACAAGAAAAAAAGAGCAAATGACGATAGTTAAAGATTTACGCACATGCCTTAAGACCCGCCCCCTCCAAAAGGTTTTTGTGATCGCACGTGAGCTTTTTCCCTGTTTTTTCCTTCACTTCGTAAACGAACCCTTTATGACGGGTGTTAAATACCTCTGCCGCTTCTTTTACCTTCTTCTTATCAGTGACCATGGAGGCAGTAGACGCAGAGAAGCTTACCCAGAATTTTTTTTCCAATCTAATTGCTCTTGTGTGAATCAGTAGTCCCTCAAAGGTCTCAATAGTGGCCTTGTACAGCTTATCTCTTTGCATCGGGACCTCATCGGACGTCTTCAAATCAAGCAATTCCAGTTTGTCCAAGACTTTTGCCATTTCATTAGTTTCCCACTGTCCCCTTTGGCGCTTTCCGGCAGGTATATCAGCTAGCCGAAAGTCATTTTTATTAGCCATAGACCGGCTAACTACAGTCATGCCACCCGCTGGCGCTTGCACAACAATTCTTCTAATACGGGGTCTTTTGATGTCTACTATTTTCTTATCAACCCAGTCGGCTGGCCCTTCACCTATTGATATTGTTCCTTCAACCAACCAAGTTTGGTTTTTTTTACCAATTCGCATATAAGTTCCACCGCGGCCGGTGCCAAACAAATTTTCGTTTTTTTTGCCAATAAGACCAGAAGCTAAAACCTGTCCTTTCTGATCATTTACCGTAACCTCGAGAGACTTAGCGCCTTTTTTGGTTACATCTCGTAAATTCAGTCGCTCGAACCTTTCTGGATCACTGGTTTTAGCTTCAAGAAATTTTAGCTGGGACAGCTCTACTAGCACTGTTTTGACCTTATTGAAGTCTGCTGCATACCCATTTAGTTCAGCTACACCCCAACCTCTTGAGGTCCTCTCAATTGTATAAATTCGTTTAGCTGATCGTATTTTAAAAGAAGCCACATCATTTAATTTAGCATCCACACCAGGGAAGATCAGAGCTCTATCACGAGCAATCATTGTATTGGCTGGTCGAGAACTAATGGCCACGATCGCCGCAATAACTAGTATCAACGTTATTAGTGAGTAAATAATTAATAATCTTGCGGTCATGAAATTCGATCTCCCGAAACTTTTTGTCTTTGCAGGCTAACTTACTACTGCTCGTTGACGGCTTGCATTTCGACGCCTTACTAACCCCAACCCGATAGCAAATAAAATGACAACTGCAGGCATAAAACCAATATTAATAACTTTTAAACTAGCATCTAGCTGATCTATATCGCGCCGAAGAGCAAGCTGTACCGATCGAAGTTCCTTTCGAACGAATATAGATTCACGACGAAATTTTTCGATGGCTTCCTTCTGCTTATCCGTAAGGATTACTGTCTTGCCTTCCTTTGTTTCCTTGGTCTGCAAGTCCTTTAATTTGCTTTCAATCTCTTTTAGTTTTTGCAACAAGCCCTGCTCGGTGGACCGGTACTTATGCTCAGCTGCACGCTTGATTTCTTGAACCTTATGGAATGGACGGCTAGTTACACCACGACTTCTCAAGCTTATCAGCGCCGCTGTACCTGCCATATTATCTACGGCATTTGTCAGAAAATCAGCATTATTTGCAACCGGAACTGAGATTCTTTGGCCGAAAAAATCTTGCTGTCTAACCCAGAAACGATCAACGAGGATATCCGTATCTGCAACAACAATGAGGCTGACAGGCTTCACACTTCCCTTTAGATGTTTTTGAAATTCTGGTACTTTCTCTCCTTTTTTAAGAGCTGCCTTACGAATATCGGCGCGGATTTTGTCCTGTGGTCGTCCGTCCGGGAACCCACTTTTAAAGTTTCCTGTAAAACGCGCGGAAATAACAAACGGCTTGCCAGTTGCCTTGAAATTTTTAATCAACTCAGTGGGCTTTGGCTGGCTCCTTGTATCTGCAACATTAAGAGACATAGCGTCCTTGCTAGAGATAAGCAGCGGATCCATTTTGTATGTTGCCCCCTCGGCTTTTTCAAGATAACCGGAGGTGGCAATATTTATTTGTTCAAGCTCTCCTGTAACAACATCATTCTTTGTTATCCGACCACCACTCAGTGTAATCCAGGCTACATAGTCAGTAATTATCGGCTGACCAAGTGAATTTCTGCCAGCGCTGACACGCTGCGCGCCAACTCGGTCACCAACAACCTTGCTCTTATCATAACTAATACCCCAAGCTTTGAAGAGCTTGTTCAGATCTGAACCATCATCAGCGGGCTGGCGCTTCATTTGATTGCCACGAGTGGCTTCTTCTGAGAACGGGTCAACAAATATAATTGTATTGTTCCCGCGCATGACATGTTGATCAATATAATAGCGATCAGTGTCATCCATATCCCGTGGGTGTATTACCAACAGCAAATCAAGATCTTCTGGGATTGGATTTTCAAGGGTAATCCTTTCTACGTCAAAACGCTTACGGAGCTGCGCTATCACCTCCCATGGAGCATAGCGCTTCATCGGATCAGAGCCCACCGGGAGTGATGAGACATAACCAATTTTTTTCCTTTTTGGATTTGCCAAGTTTGATACTAGTCTGGTCAAGTCATATTCAAGAAAACGCTCACGCTGAGGCGAAATAAACGGGATGACGTCTAGGTCATCCGTCGTATTTGTTCCGGCCAACCCAAAATAACCTAAATTACCCGCTTGAGTAATGGGCACACCATGAAGACCAAATCCAACTGCCCGATCTTCCTCAGGGGAAAACGGTTCCGGGCGAATAATTTCGAGTTTAATGCGCCCATTGGACAACTCGACATATCGCTCCAGCAACTCTCTAACGCTCCGAGCATAATCCTTTAGGCCAGGACTCTGCTGAACCAACTCATCTGAAACGAATAGTCTAATAGTCACAGGCTCACGAACCTTGGAAAGAATGTCTTTTGTACCTTCAGACAGGGTAAATATTTTTTGTTCGGTCAGATCAATACTTACTGTTCGAAAAGTTTCGGTTGAGAATATATGCAGAGCGATAAAGAAAACAAAGGTCACCACTAAGCCACTAAGGCCGAGCTTACTGCGATCCCATGACTTAAAGTTATTTGCCATGATTACCCCCTTAAGAGCCTTTTTTTAGGTCAACCACGACCATATTTGCAAAAAGAAAAACACCGATAATTGATATGAAAAAAATCAAATCTCGTATATCGATGACCCCCCTTACTATAGCGTCATAATGGACAAGAAAACTGAATGAGCGTACTAGATCCACGACTAGATCTGGGGCCCAACCCCGAAAAGCAGACTGCACTAACTCAAGACCACTCATCATAAATAGAAAAATAACTGCTGCCCCAATTACAAAGGCTATAACCTGGTTTCGGGTTATCGCCGAGACGAAACCACCAATTGCCAAATATGATCCAGCCATCAAAAACCCGCCCAAATAGCTTGCAATGATAACCCCATTATCAGGGTCACCCAGATAATTAACTGTGATCCATACCGGGAATGTCAAAGCAAGTGAGATTCCAGTGAAAATCCAAGCCGCAAGAAATTTTCCAAAAACCGCGTTGAAGGTCGACACTGGTAGAGTCATTAGAAGCTCCAACGTACCAGCCTTTCGTTCCTCCGCCCAGAGCCGCATTGCAACGGCTGGAATAAGAAAAAGATAGAGCCAGGGTAAAAATCCGAATAAAGGCTGCATGTCTGCCTGCCCTCGATCAAAGAGCCCACCAAAATAAAATGCTGTTACCCCATTGAGCGCCAAAAAAATAACTATAAAAACATATGCGAGCGGTGTCGTAAAATATGCCCTTAATTCCCGCTTTGTAATTGCCCAACTTGTACGCATGACTCTCTCCATTACGCCTTTGAAGTTATTCGGCGAAAAACTTCATCCAACCGTCCCCGCTCGGAACGAATTTCTTGTACATCAATGTTTGACCCTCTTAGCGCCGCGCTGACCTCGTCCACTATTAATCGTCCATCGACTGGATAGACAATTAAGTTTATGGAAGTACCATCCTTTTTTTCTTCAGAAACTTGTTTGACATCTTTTATCTCCTCTAACGAGTTTTTTGCCCTTTCAAAGTGTTCCCTAGAAATCCGCAAAGTTACCGCGTTATGAAGTTCTGAGCGTGCCTCCAAGTCAGCCGGCGTTCCATCAGCCACTATTTTCCCGTTGGCAATCACCAGAGCTCGTGTGCAAACGGTATCTACTTCGTCGAGCAGGTGGGTAGATATTACAATCGCTTTTTCTGCAGCCATTTCATTGATCAGTTTACGCACTTCATGTTTCTGATTAGGGTCAAGGCCATCCGTCGGCTCATCCAGGATAAGAATCTCAGGATCATGAAGAATTGCCTGCGCAATACCAACACGTCGTTTGTAACCCTTGGATAGTGTACCGATTGCCTGATGCATAACATGCTCAATATTTATCCGTTCGGCAGCCTTCGCTAAAGCTTCCTGTTTCTTAATTCCAGTCAAACCCCGAACATTTGCAATAAAATCAAGGAGCTCCATTGGTGTCATATCCTCATAAAGAGGAGCCCCCTCAGGCAAATAACCAATCGATCGTTTCACTTCTAAGGGTGCCGTAATTACGTCAT
>DEBE01000142.1 GCA_002348425.1 Alphaproteobacteria bacterium UBA2964
AATATTGCTCTTTGGATATCAGTTGTGATTATGCCGATCCCAGATACCGTAATAGTCCCAAAAGAGCGCCCACGAATAAGAGCTCTCCTGCCTTCATTCCTCGATTATAAAGAGGCTTTCAGATTATTTCTCATCCCATCCGTCGCGTTTGTTGTAATTGCATCTCTGTTCATGAACGGTCTCATTCAAGTCCGAATGAATTTTATATCAATTTATATGGAATCAATTGGTTATGAGGGTCGGATTATTGGCCTTATTACAGGATTTGCATACTTTATTGCGGGGGTAACGGCCTTACCCACGGAACAAGCAAAAAAATACCTAAGCCCACACTGGATAGTAATTTTCATGATCCTTCTCTCTGCCATTGGAAATGCAATGGTACCAGTTTTTGGAGATATTGCCGGGTTGACGTTAAGCACAGTTATTTTTGGAGCTGGCGTAGGACTTGGCATGGCCTACATACTAATGCTCCTCTCTCGTAGCGTTCCAGTGTCGAAGTTTGGGCTTAGTGTAGGCCTCCGAACCACGGGCAACCGCCTAGGGGCTACAATTGTTCCCCCTATTGCCGGCATAGCAATAGATTTGGCCGGTGGTAATATAGGTACTGGATTTTATTTAATGTCTGTGCTTTTTACTATTGGCGCCGCCGGGTTAACGTATTTAGCAATCCGGTCTAAAAATATAAAAGACACATTCTCCCAAAATTAAACTTTGCTAATAGCTGATTTCGTGGATTTAAAACTTTGATATAATATCTTTTTCCCTGTTTTTATTTTAACCAATTAAAGCTTTATCTTTTTAGGTTTTGTGATAAAAAAGGTCTGCGCCGATTTGAAGCACAGCTTGCGGGCGCATAAAAATGCAGCTAAAGCGCGGGGGTCACCCAGCTTCAGCTGCGGTGATTTTTTTATGGGGTGAGCCGCTTAGTGAATGGAGAATAAAATGACTGATAGCAAAAACCCAGAAACCATAGCCCTTCATGCAGGATGGCGAAAAGATGATACAACAAACTCGGTAGCTGTACCGATTTATCAGACAACATCCTATCAGTTCGACAGTCCCGACCATGCTGCTAAATTGTTTGGGTTGCAAGAGTTTGGCAATATTTATACCCGCATTATGAATCCGACCAATGACGTACTCGAAAAAAGAGTAGCGGCCTTAGAAGGCGGGGTTGCGGGTCTTGCATTGAGTTCGGGTCAGGCTGCGGAATTTATCGCTATTACCAACATTGCGCATGCAGGCGACAATATAGTCAGCTCGACCGACCTTTACGGAGGAACTTGGAATCTTCTTCAAAACACCCTTAGCACCCTAGGCATTGAATGTCGGTTTGTTGATCCATCTAATCCGGAAACCTTTCGAGAAGCCTCTGATGATAAGACAAGGTGTTTCTTTGCAGAAACTTTACCTAACCCTAAACTACAGGTCTTTCCAATAGCCGAAGTTGCAGCAATCGGCCATGAACTTGGGATTCCCTTAATAATGGATAACACAGCTGCACCTATTCTTTGCAGACCTTTAGAGCATGGCGCCGCCATAGTAGTTCACTCAACGACTAAATTCATAGGTGGTCACGGCACATCTATCGGCGGCATGATCGTCGATGGGGGAAACTTTGACTGGGAGGCCCATGCAAGTCGTTTTCCGATGCTCAATCAACCCGACCCCAGTTATCATGGTGCAGTTTGGGTCGACGCCGTAAAACCCCTAGGACCCATTGCTTACATTATAAAAGCCAGAGTTACTCAGTTACGTGATATCGGCGCTGCTATGAGCCCTTCCAATGCATTTCAGTTTATTCAAGGGATAGAAACTCTGCCATTACGCATGGAACGTCATTGTTCAAATGCTGAGCAAGTCGCCGATTTCTTATCAAAACACGAAAAGGTCAGTAACGTTATATTTCCGGGGGCAATGAAGGGTGAGCCTCGTGCTCGTGCAGATAAATATCTAAATGGCGGGTACGGATCGTTATTAGGTTTTGAGGTGGCTAGTGGCGCTGAGGGAGGAAAAAACTTTATTGAAGCACTCAACATGTTTTATCATGTTGCTAATATCGGTGATGCTAGAAGCCTTGCTATACATCCTGCAACCACAACCCACTCCCAATTAACGCCTGAAGAGCAGCTAGCATCCGGCGTCACTGAAGGCTATGTTCGACTTTCGATTGGTATTGAACATATTGATGATATTTTAGCTGATTTAGATCAAGCTCTTAGAAAAATTTAAAAAAGTGAGTAAAATTAAAGCGCCACAGCCGGGTTTTCCAACGACAAGGTTACGCCGCAACCGCCGTGACGAATGGACGAGGAAACTCGTCGCCGAAAATCAGCTCTCTGTTCAGGACCTTATTTGGCCAATTTTTGTGCATAATGGAAAGGAACCGAAGATAACAATACCCTCTATGCCTGATGTGGAACGCATGTCAGTGCAACAATTAGTTGAACAGGTGGGGCAGGCTAAAGCCTTAGGTATTCCTATGGTTGCGGTTTTCCCTGCAGTAGACCCTGAACTCAAGTCTGCTGAAGCCGAGGAAGCTTACAATAAAGACAATCTAATTTGCCAAGCGGTTGCTGCAATAAAGAATGCACATGACGGAATAGGGGTTATGTGCGACGTCGCTTTAGACCCATTTACTAGCCACGGCCACGATGGTCTCCTTCGAAACGGCCACATAGCTAATGATGAGACGTTAGAGGTATTGTGTAAGCAGGCTATTGTCCAAGCGAAAGCAGGATGTGATGTAATAGCTCCTAGTGATATGATGGACGGACGGGTAGGTCGAATACGTACGGCACTTGATGTAGAAGGTTTTGAGAATGTCCGAATCATGGCTTATGCCGCAAAATATGCTTCGAACCTATACGGGCCATTCAGAGATGCCGTAGGTTCAGCACCAAACTTGGGCCAAGGAGATAAAAAAACCTATCAAATGGATCCAGCCAATTCAGATGAGGCTTTACGTGAAGTAGAACTAGATATCAAAGAGGGGGCTGATATGGTCATGGTTAAACCAGGAATGTTTTATCTCGATATTATACAGCGTATAAAATCAAAATTTTTAATGCCGACTTTCGCATTTCAAGTTAGCGGTGAATATGCAATGCTAAAAACAGCAAGCACGCAGGGTATATTCAATTTCGATCAGGTTCTCAAAGAATCACTCATTGCTTTTAAACGTGCGGGGGCGAGTGGCATACTTACGTATGGTGCATTAGAAATAGCCAAAAAATTAAATTAAGAAACCCCAAACCTATACGGATTTTTTAGGGAAGTATTTCTTTATATCCACCCCGATAATATAGGATTGGTTTAACGTCCTCACTAGCAGACGCCAATTTTTTTACTTCGCCAATTACAATTACGTGATCACCAGCATCCAGGATTGAATGTCCACGGCATTCAATATTGGCTAAACACTCTGGGATGATTGGCACCCCACTATCCCATGTGTCATAGTGAAACCCTTCCCATTTATCTGGTCCACTTTGAGCAAAACGATTAGACACATCCTCTTGATTAGACGAAAGAATATTAACTGCAAAACCTTTCCCTACCGCAAAAGACTCGAAGCTTGCTACTTTACGGTCTAAACAAAACAAAACCATTGGTGGTTCTAAGGAAACTGAGGTGAATGAGTTTGCCGTCAAGCCGATTGGCAGTCCATCAACATCAACTGTTGTAATGACAGTGATACCTGTTGCAAAGCAGCCAACTGTATTTCGGAACTCTTTTGTGTCAATAGTCATTATTGGTTTCTAAATTGCATTAGTATTCCCTCCGGCAACTGTACTTTATATCAACACAAGGAAGAATGAAAATAAGTAAGCTATTTATTAGGTGGAGCCGTATAGTATAAGCCTCTGCCGCTGGCTATCAATTTCTCATCAAGGTCGAAAACTTCGGCTTGGGCCGTCGAAAATGTATTACCAATTCGCACGATTTTACCCACTGCTTTGAGGTTTCCCGGCATCGCCGCTCGATGGTAATCGACCCTCATATCTACCGTAGGGGCCGGTGTTCCGAGTTTAGCTGCGATCATAAAATCAGCCGCGACATCTATTAATGCACCAAGTATACCACCATGCGTCACCCGAGCTTTTGGATTGGAAATCATTTCCTCCCGCCATGTCATCAGAATGTCAATTTTTTTTTCATCCAGCCCAATTATATTTAGTCCCATCCAATCATTAAAATGATTGGCAATAAGACGTTTTTGCAACTCCTCAGCTGTTTTTATATTCTGAGCCATTCGAGACACCCCTATCAATATTTCCGTTAAACTGTCGTGCCATAGCGTTTACGTCAAGTACAACATAAATAAACATTGGATTTCAGACTTTATTGAGCATAATCTGTTTACTTGACCTTGAATCAGACCCGATTATGTTGCAACTATCGTGGATTTTTTTGTTATAAAATGAACCAAACTACAAGTTTCCCACCTTATAATATTTTTATGGGCACTCGTCCTCTTCCCTGCCCTTATATAAAGGGGCAGGTAGAACGTAAGGTTGTTACCGATCTTTCTACACCAAACGCAATGGAACTATATGAAGATCTTTCACGTGCTGGGTTCAGGCGCAGTCATAGCTTAGCGTATCGACCGGCATGCCCAAACTGTAATGCTTGCATTCCAGTCAGAATAAGGGTGAAGGATTTTAACTGGTCTCGTTCTTTTCGTCGTATTATGAAACGAAATATTGACGTAACCGCTAGGGATATAGTCGGATCCGCGACAGAAGAGCAATATATTTTATTTACGCGCTATCAAAAGTCCCGTCATACTCACAGCGACATGGCTAGTATGAAATTTGTGGATTTTAAGGCAATGATTGAGGATAGCCCAATTGATACAAGAGTTATTGAATTCAGAAATAAAGAAGAAGATTTAATTGGCGCCATGCTCGTAGACCGTCAGTTAGATGCTTTATCTGCCGTCTACAGCCTGTTTGACCCTGATCTTTCTGATAGAAGCCTCGGAACTTATATGATTCTTTGGCTGATAGATAAGGCAATAAAAAACAAAGCTTCCTACGTATACCTTGGCTATTGGATAGAAGAAAGCAGAAAAATGGCCTACAAAAAACGGTTTCGTCCTCTTGAAGGTTTAACATCCGATGGTTGGAAAACCATCTGAATTTTAGCTACGAATTGTCTGAAGGGCTCTTCGATATGTTTATCATTATTTAAGAATTTTTCCGGTGATCAGCGAATTTTTAAAAATTTCTTTACACAAATAAGAGTGTAGTTTTTTTTGGTAGTTAGCTGACCTAAGCCTTTTTCAATCAAACCTATTAGAGCGTGGAAAACCTCTCGGTGCTAAACGCCCTGCTTGCGCGCGTTTACCGATAAAGGGTTGTAAGTTGGTATCAGTACGTTTTTTCGTACCATTTCTCCATTGTAACCCATTAGAAAGTTTAAAGGCCTTTACATCTGCCAATCCACCGTCTTTATAACTCTGCAGCTTGGTGCCACGACCGCGGCTCATTTCAGATATTTCAGAAATTGGAAATATTATAAGCTTATGATTTTCTCCAACTACGGCGACATAATCGCTCTCCTCGGGTATTATTCGGCAGCTTCGTGCTTCTACCTCTCCAGAGATATTTAATATCTGTTTTCCTCCCCGAGTTTGGGCTTCAACATCCGCCTCTTTAACAATAAAACCTCGGCCGTCTGATGCAGCAACTAAAAGTTTGCGTCTGGGGTTGCAGATCAATAACTCTATAACTTCATGTTCATTTCCAAGCCCCGTGACCATCCTAACCGGATCTCCATGCCCCCGCCCACCTGGCAGTTTATCACAACCGATGGTGTAAAATCTTCCATTTGTGCCAAATATTAATAGTTTATCTGTAGTTTGGGCATGCATTGCGAAGCGATGTCGATCACCCTCTTTAAATTTTAATGAAGAAAAATCTTCTAAGTGACCCTTCACGGTTCTAATCCAGCCCATATGCGAACAAAC
>DEBE01000109.1:0-3752 GCA_002348425.1 Alphaproteobacteria bacterium UBA2964
AACTGATATCCAAAGAGCAATATTACAAAGAGCTATAATACCAAAGGCGGACCAAGAACCTCCTATGGGTGTTGCTTGTCCGATATCCCAAGCCCAGCCGGCAAGGGGAGGAGTAAAAAAATTGGCAAAATTAGAAACTGATGTAAACCGACCCATATGTTTTGGAGACCCTTTAGTTAATTGTCCTAACTGTGTTTGGCAGCCTATCCATCCAATTGTATGCATAAAGCCGGTTACGAGTTGTAAAAAAACAATGAGGGTTAACTGTAACATAGCCATTGAGGTAATCGTGGGCACTAGTGGATAACATAAAGTCAGTATGATACCGGTAACAGTACACCAGATCATCACTCGTCTAACTCCGAGACGGTCAAGGACGGCCCCACTATGTATAGAAAAAATTGCAGCAAGAAAGGATCGTGCACCGGCTGCAATGCCAATCATCGTTGCAGACATTCCTAGGCTGACTAAGCACCATAAAGGGACAATAAGCTGAACCATTGGCAGAATTCCAATACTGATGAATGCAGAAGAATAAGCAGTGAACTCCGCACGAAAGGTTAGCACCGGAGTGTTTGATTTATCTTTGGAGTTCAATTTAATATGGCTTTTGGCATTCTGGGGGTGCTTATAAACACCTAACATCAGTTTGCCTAGTAAAGTTCAACTTAATAAACTAAAAAAGACATAAAGAATTGAGGAAAAAAAGTTTGAAAAAAAGATGACAGTAATAGCGAAACCACTATCAAAGGCGATTGGAGCCTCGGTTACGGGTGTGGATTTATCTCGTGAGTTGAGTTTAGAAACAATTACCGAAATTAAAAACGCTTGGTATCGACATTCAGTTCTTGTCTTCCCAAACCAATCCATAAATGACGAACAACAAGAAAAGTTTTGCCGATATTTTGGTGAACTTGAACGCGTGCGAACAACTACTGTTGCTGAGGATCACCCACATGTAATGCTGATTACCAATGCTAAAGACACCGGCAAACCCACTGCTTTGGAAGATGGCGAGATGATGTTTCATTATGACCAGTGTTACTATGAACAACCGTGTATGGGAGCCACATTATTTTCGTTAGAGGTCCCTGATGTAGGAGGAAATACGCTTTTTGCTAATTGTACAAAGGCCTACGAAGCTTTGTCTCCTAGTTGGAAAGAAAGGCTTATTGGTTTGAAAGCCCTAAATTACTATGATTACGAGGGAAGCCCAACTATGCGCCCTGGAGGGGAGGCAGATCCTAGCATTCCGCAATGGGTGCATCCTGTGGTGCGTACCCATCCGGAGACAGGTCGTAAAGCTATCTATGTTAATCGTCTAATGAGTATGCGAGTTGCAGAAGTGTCGAATGAAGAAAGTCAGGAAATTCTTCAATTTTTATTTGATCATATTGAAAGCCGTCAGTTTATTTATGAGCATAGTTGGTCAGTAGGAGAATTAGTGATGTGGGATAATCGGTGTAGTGTGCATGCCCGTACCCATTTTGCTCCAGAAAAGAGGCGTATGATGCGAAGAGTTACCATTCGTGATCCAATTCCCGTCAATTAAATTTGCTATTCCAACGATATTGTTGATTGTATTCATTAAATATTAAAATCTTCGCCGTAAATAATTTTATAAAAACCATAAGTTAATCTTGAGCAGAACTAGTTTAATTCCAAACTTTTGGAAATACCTTTTAACAGCAATAATATTTTGAAAAACTTTATCGGATAAAATTATGGAAACACGAAAAGTAGGGGGAAATAATGGTATTGATGTCACCTTAGTTGGACTTGGGTGCAATGCTTTTGGACGTCGAATTGATCAAGACGCAACCACTAAAGTCATCAATGGAGCGCTAGATTTCGGAGTTACTTTCTTTGATACTGCAGAGGGGTACGGAAACGGGCTTTCAGAAGAATACATTGGTAATTCGTTAAATGGCAGACGGCATCAAGTAATAATTGCCACTAAAGTTGGTTACAATATGTTGCATGTTGAGGATAAGGGAAGAGGTTCACGAGCTAATATAAGAATAGCAATTGATCTAAGTTTAAAAAGACTGCAAACAGATTACGTGGATTTATATCAGCTTCATCGTCCAGATCCGATAACACCTATAGAGGAAACTCTGGCTGCTTTTGAGGAATTGAAAGATGAAGGAAAGATTAGACTATACGGGTGCTCCAATTTTTCTGACGCGCAACTCCTTGATTCAGTGCGGATTGCTGAGAAATTTGGATATCAGGGTTTTGTAACAGCCCAGAACAAATGGAATGTTTTGCAGCGGGAAATAGAGACTAATCTTATCCCAATTTGTGTTAAAAATAATGTAAGTATTTTACCTTATTATCCACTGGAAATGGGGTTGTTAACCGGAAAATATCGCCGTGATCAACTCGCACCTCCAAATAGTCGTCTCAATGGTGATGATAGGCTTAAAAGTATAAACTACGGTAAATTAGAAGCATTAGAGGCATTCAGCAAATCTCAAGGTTATAGTCTTCTCTCACTTGCAATCTCTTGGCTTGCTTCGAGAAATGAGACAGCTAGTGTGATAGCTGGCGCTACAAGATACGATCAATTAAAGCAAAATGCTGAAGCGGCTTCTTGGAAAATGACAAAAGACGATCAGAGGGAAATAGATAAAATATTAGGCTCGGTATAGAAATATTGCCACTAAAATTAAAATTCTAATAACAGTTGCGACTGCGATCTTGTGAAAAATATAACGCTATTCTTACTAAACCGATAAATCTTGGGTATCAATTAAAGGTTATTCTGCAGCAGCGGCTTTCGGTGCACCAATATGGCGCAGTTTGGGCATAACCTCCTCAGCAAACATTTGCATATTTTTTTTAGTTTGGTCATGGCTCAAAGTTGCAAACTGCCCCATAATGACCAGGTTACCGTAGCCCATCGCTGATTGATATTCCTCTAATTTTTCAACTACTGTAGAGGGACTGCCACAAATAAACATACCATTTTCCATAAGCATCTCTATGCTCAAAAATTGTTCACGAAATTTCATCTTATTTTCCAGTATCATTTTATAGGAATTGATTGATGAATAACCCGGCGGCATTCGATACTCGGTTGGAGCTAGCACAAATTTGTTAAAAAAATTCTGGATATGTTCTCGGGATTCTTCAATTGCTTTTTCGTCGCTCTCAGCAACATAAAGTGGCAATGCCCAGCCAAGCTGTTCTGGTTGGCATTTGTAACCATACTCCTCGCATTTGTCAGAGTAAGCATTCATATTGCGGATTACGTTTTTTACAGGACTAAACGTCATTAGCATCGTATATTTTCGATCCGGATGGGATGCCCAGTCCTTTGTTTCTGCAGAACCCTGTGAAGGAATCCAAATAGGAGGATGAGGTTCCTGATAGGGACGCGGCCACATATTCACATATTGAAATCGATAATGTTTTCCTTCAAAGGCTGTCGGTCCAGGCTGCGTCCATGCCTGAAGTATCAGGTCATGGGCTTCGTGGAAGCGCTCAAGTGAGTTTGCGGGATTAACCATATATGAATGATATTCACAACCAATACCTCGAACAAAGCCAGCTATTAAACGTCCCCCGGTAACATTATCAATCATTGAATATTCTTCGGCTATGGAAAGGGGGTTTTCTGTCAAAGGTAAGGCACGACCAAGAATACAAATTTTTGAATTTTCTGTTCGTCTTGAAAGTGCTCCGGCGAGCAAACTTGGTTGGGGCATTATACCATAAGCAGTTTGATGGTGTTCGTTGACACAAAT
>DEBE01000109.1:4161-9194 GCA_002348425.1 Alphaproteobacteria bacterium UBA2964
TCCTTGGGGTCGTAATTACTATTAGAGAAATTAATCCATGCGGTATCTTGGATCGCCTCGAGGTCAACAGCGCTGTAGGGCATTAGATGAAAAAAAGAAAATCGCATTGTTCTGCTCTTTTGGTTAAATAATAGGTTTAATTCTTGGAGGTTAAGATGCCCATCGCATCAAGAAATTCTTGGGTTTTCTCCTGATGAGGTAAATGGCCGCATTTAGTGATAATATGTAGTTCAGAATTTGGTATTGAATCCTTAAACGCTTCGCCATATTCGGGCGGAAAAATATTATCGTTTTCACCCCAAATTATCATAGTAGGTACCGTAATTCTATGTAACCACTTCCTCAAATCCGGATTATGAAAGCGTGGGTTCCATGATAGCTTTCCGGTAGTGAAATAGTTTTTAAGTTGTATATCTTTTTGTGCCTCGGTCATCTGTTGACTTGCGGCGATGCGTTGAGTGGCTAAATTTTGATCATAAAACATCTTTTTAGCCGTTTCTTCATTGCTCCACATGAAAATATCGCCCATCGGTAAGCCGACGACGTTTAATCCTGCAGCAGAAACTAAAGTGAGTGTTTTTATGTTTTCAATAGAACGGATCGCTATTTCACTCGCAATCCATCCGCCCAATGAATTACCAACTAGATGTATGTCTTGTAATTTTAACTCCTTAATGAAATCTAAATAAAAAAACGCTAAGTCGGAAACGCTATCCAGCCAATCTGGATTTCCTGAGTTTCCGAAACCAGGATGGCTTGGTGCGAGCACCTCATAGCTTTGGGCCATTCCATCAAGATATGGTGCCCAGCTAGTAATACCACCTGCTCCGTGAAGAAATAGTAACGCAGGCCCGCTGCCGCCTCGCCAAATTTCTATTTTACATCCATTTATTTCTATAAAGTCAGCCTTTTTATCGGCCATTATTTTCCTCCCCTTCAAGTTTTCGGGAATTAATGCCCAAAACGGATTTGTTATTATGATTTAACCGGATAATATAGTGGACAGCAAGCAACACCGCGCAGGAAGTAAAAGGCATAAAGGAGCATTTAATGGATACTCTCGAGCAAGAGCTTAGGTCGACCGAAGGAGATAAGCCCTTTTTATCTGACCCATTCCTAGATTGGGCTGAACGAGAGGGAATACCAATCACTGAGGATTTTGGCATTCATTTGCCGGATGTTGAAGTAAAACCCTGGAATCGTTTTGGATGTAAAGGAGGGCTAGCACATTTAAAGGGTCGTGGTGACTGGCTATCAGTTATGGTTTTAGAACTTGCGCCGGGCGAATCAACCACGCAACAACAGCACATGTTTGAAGAAGTGGTTTATTGTCTTTCGGGTCAGGGTAGTACGCAAGTTGAAACTGCGGATGGCACTAAACACAGTTTTGAATGGGGCAAAGGTAGCTTATTTGCTCTCCCGCTAAATGCTAAGTATCAACATTTTAATGGGTCAGGTCAGGAAACAGCTCGTCTTTCATCTACAAACAATATGCCAATGATCATGAATGTCTTTCACGATGATAAGTTTGTATTTGAAAATTCTTTCCGTTTTCCTGCGCGAGAAGGAACTGCGGATTACTATGCAGGCGAAGGGACTTTTATACCCAAACGGCCCGGGCGTCACATGTGGGAAACCAATTTTATTCCTGATCTTCAAACCTTTGAATTGCAAAAATGGGAAGCTCGTGGAGCCGGTGGCTCAAATATGATGTTTGTATTAGCAGATGGCGCAATGCATGCACATATGTCAGAGATGCCAGTAGGTACCTATAAAAAAGGGCACCGGCACGGCGCAGATTTCCATGTAATGTGTGTCACCGGACACGGCTACTCACTTCTTTGGTATGAAGGTGATGAAGAGATAACTAGGGTTGACTGGAGCCATGGTACGGTATTTGCACCACCTGATATGATGTTTCATCAACATTTCAATGCCTCCGCAACACCAACGCGATATCTTGCTATCGCATGTGGTGGGTTACGATATCCATTAATGGAAGAAAAGAAGCGGATCTTTTTAGGTATGGATGTCGATGTCAATAAGGGCGGAGCTCAAATAGAATATGAGGATCAGGATCCTCGTATTCATGAAATGTTTCTAGAAGCTATGGAAAAGGCTGGCGCTAAATCTGGAATGGGAAGTTTTATTGATGAATCACAATTTCGATAAAATGTATCCGCTATGCGGCCTCAAACAATGCAGCGATACCCTGGCCACCACCAACGCACATCGTTTCGAGCCCATATTTTCCGTTTCTGCGTTTAAGTTCGTGGAGTAATGAGGTCATTATGCGTATGCCCGTTGCGCCGATGGGGTGTCCGAGGGATATCCCTGAGCCATTGATATTTAATCGGTTAGGGTCGTTCCACTCTAAGCCTTTTAAGCATGCTAAGACCTGACAGGCAAATGCTTCATTAAGCTCCACGAGATCCATATTATCTATTGATAAATCGGACTTAGAAAAAAGTTTCTTAACGGCTCCGACAGGACCGATTCCCATCATGCCAGGGTGGCAACCAACCGCACTCCAGCCAGCTAAATATCCTATTGGTTCAAGATTAAAGCTCTCTAATAGATCTTCTGCTATAATAAGGCAGGCAGCCGCAGCATCATTTTGCTGACTCGCATTACCAGCGGTTACTGTACCATTTTTCATGATCGGACGTAATTTTGCTAGTTTTTCCATGTCAACGTCGGGCCGTACTCCTTCATCTTTATCAAATATGATATCTTCAGCACGTCGTTGTGAGACAGTAATTGGGACGACTTCATCCTCAAAAATCCCATTCTTCCATGCAGCGGCCGCTCTTTTTTGACTACGCATTGCGTATTCGTCTGCCTCCTGTCGGGAAATTTGATATTCGGTAGCTAAATTCTCAGCTGTTTCTATCATCCCAGAAATTTCGCCGAAACGTTCCACCGGTTGCGATCTTTCTCGCCCGCGATCTAGACGGTCATGCAATTTGACCGAGCCAGCCCGCTTTCCCCATCTCATGTCGGTCGTATAGAATTCAACATTGCTCATACTTTCTACACCGCCTGCAATGACAACGTCCGCTGCACCAGTCTGTATCATCATCGAAGCTGTTATTACAGATTGCAGGCCTCCACCACAACGTCGGTCGATTTGCATACCTGCAGTTTCTATTGGCAAGCCAGCCTGAAGAGCGGCCCATCGACCGATGCAGGGTGTTTCGCCACTAGCATAAGATTGAGCGAAGATTACTTCCTCAATTTTTTCAGGGTTGATATTGGTTCTATCGAGTATTGCTTTAATGACGACAGCAGACATCTCCTCGACTGAAACTGATTTAAGTGTACCCCCAAAGGTTCCTACGGGTGTTCGAACAGGACTAACAATTGCGGCACGTCTCATTTAAAAACCTTCCCCCTATCCTTCTATTTATCTACTGTATTTACATATAGACCTAATTTTTCGATTTCGGTACCCTTTAAGTTTAAAGAAGAGAGTAAAATTTTTTCATCGGTCCCCAGATTAATTCTTTTTTTAAAGTTACATCATTTTTTTGGGTAATATTGGTCAGTTTTAAGTTAGTTAAAAAAAACTTTTACTGATTTTGACAAAGAGATAGAGACTACTGAATGCAGATTAAGAAACTTACCAATACGTTTGGCGCTGAAATCATTGATGTTAATATCCCAGATTTAACGGATAGAGGTGATTTGGATTCAATAATGGAAGCCTTTCTAGCCTATCAGGTAATTGTTATCCGCAATCAAAAACTTAGCCCTGTAGAGCAGAAAAAATTCAGTGAAGAATTTGGTGATTTGGATATTCATATATCTAGTAAAAACAAGCATAAGGATCATCCGGAATTATTAATTCTTTCTAATAAAAAAATTAATGGGGAGTGGATCGGCGCGACCAATGCGGGTGACGAGTGGCATACCGATACCCAATACATGCCTATTCCAAGTAAGTGTACGATGTTACATGCACTCGAAGTTCCGGAAGAAGGAGGAGAAACAGCATTTATCAATACCTACGCTGCCTTTGAAGCCTTGCCAGCTTCTACTCAAAATAAAATTAGAAACTTAAAAGGAGTAAACTCCTGGAACCGATTAAAGAACCCAAGGGTAAAAATTCCCAAACAGCACGGAGATGGCAAGTCTGTTTATGACATTGGTCATCCAGACGTTATGCATCCCATTGTGCGGTCCCATCCAGAAACCGGGCGGCTAGCTCTTTATGTTTCGCCTCGTCATACCCTTTTTGTAAAAGGGATGCCCGCAAAGGAATCCGAAGAGCTTTTGCAGGAACTTTTCTCTGTTCAGCAAAACCCGGAAATCATTTATACTCACAAGTGGAAATTAGGGGATGTTCTAATATGGGATAATCGTTGCACCCTCCATAAAGGTATGGGTGACATAAAGGCTCCGGGAATTCGCCATTTGCATCGCACACTCATGGCGGGTAGCGTACCTGGTTGAGGAACAAATCAATAATTTTGTTTCAAATGTCGGAAAAACTCAAAATTTATTATGGAATTTTGGTCTATCCAGTTATTGAATTTTCCCAATTCTTTTCAAGAATGGGAAGGTTTATTTCGCCTCGAGTGCATTTAAACTTTTTGATTGGAATACTGAATGACTCGTAAAGCTACCTCAATGTTTAATGATAATAAGTTTAAAATTGGTTTGTTTGGGATGAATTGTTCAGGGGGCTTGACCATGACATTAGCTCCTGAGTATTGGGATGCCTCTTGGAAAAATAACTTACAAGCAGCAAAATTAGCAGATGAAGCTGGTCTAGAGTTTATTCTGCCAATAGGCAGGTGGCATGGTTATGGAGGTATTACGGATACAGCGAGTGCAACTTTCGAGACATTGACATGGGCTTCCGGGTTATTAGCTCAAACAGAAAAAATTGCAATCTTTGGTACAGTGCATGTGTCAATGATCGGACCAGTATTTTGTGCAAAACAAATGGTGACAGCTGATCACATTGGTCAAGGGCGTTTTGGTCTAAATATAGTTTCGGGCTGGAATGTTGACGAGCATGAAATGCA
>DEBE01000109.1:9588-16038 GCA_002348425.1 Alphaproteobacteria bacterium UBA2964
ATAGTTAAACGGATCTGGGCTGAAACCGAATCTTTTGATCACAAGGGCAAGTATTTTAATCTTAAGGGCGTAAAATGTAAGCCCAAGCCGTACGGCGATGAACGGCCTCTTCTAATTAGCGCTGGAAATTCGCCAGTAGGTCGTGCGTTCGCTGCGCGTCATTGCGATTGCCTTTTTACTTCAATTCGTGAACTTGAAGAGCTGGCAGGTAAAGTAGATGATTTAAAGAAACTAGCACCGGATACTAATGCTGGTATTTATGCAAGTGGACACGTAATTACAAAAGCCACCTCAAAAGAGGCTAAAGATTATTATCACTACCTTGTTTATGATAATGGGGATTGGGATGCGGCCGAACATACGGTTAAAATTAGAACAAAGGGGGGCTCGTCTTCTGGGCCAAAGCTCGCAAAGATGAAGGAAGCGATAATCAGCGGAACCGGGACATACCCGGTGGTGGGTAGCTATGATGAAGTTGTGGAATGCTTTAAATTTCTAGCGGACTGTGGATTAAATGGGATGGCAATTGGCCTTGTCAACTATATTGAAGATATGCCGGTCATAAGAGATGAAATACTGCCGCGAATGCAACAAGTTGGTCTGAGGAGTTAACTTAAAAAATAGCTTTCAGAGTTTCACTTTAATAAAAACATTATTCCGAATCATTCTACTCGCTTTAGGTTTTCTGCGCCCTCGTATGAAAGTCTGGCCTTTTTGATCGCTATCCTAATACCCTCTCTTTCTTTGTCCGATAGTTTGACGAGCGGTGGACGAACGACCGCTGATGGCATACGGCCAAGCATTACTAGGGCTTCTTTCATTCTATTATGCATGTCTGTTGCTGGCTTACCATAAAAGCATTGGGCCGTTGGGTATATTCGGTCGTTAATTTTCTGAGCTCCTTTAAGGTCACCTTGTTGAATGGATTCAAAAAGAGCTACTTGTAAATCAGCTATAATACTACCGGAGCCAGACAATAATCCATTGGCACCCATTGCTAGTGAACTCATAAGCCAAGCACTATTTGTTGTTAACACGTTGAATGGACGAGAATAGTTTTGTAGTTCTCTAATATGTCGTTCATGTATTTGACCACTATTCCAATCCTTGATTGCGACAAGGTTAGGTATTTCATCAATCATTCTGATTAAGGTATCCAATTGATACGCTTGTTCGGCGGGATATTGAAAAGCAATTATTGGCAAGTTTGTAGCTTCGGCGATAACCTTAAAATGGGTTAAACCCATTTCTGGATTGAGCTGACCTTGCATCAACATAATTGGTTGAGGAGGAAACACTAGTAGACACGAGGCACCGGCAGCTTCCGACCACTTTGCTATACGCGCTGCCTCATGGCTTCCATCGGCCCACACCCCATTGATGACTGGAATATTATCCCCTACCTCTTCAAGAGAAAGGTCAAGTATTCTTTTTTGTTCTTCAATTGAGCAAGCGTGAACTTCAGACGCATGACCATTTATAGTTATCCCTGAAATTCCTTTAACATTACTGACATGTTTTAAATGCTCGCGGGTTGCTAGTTCATCTATCGAATAGTCTGAATGGAAGGCTAAGAGTGTGGCAGGAATAACCCCACTTGGCGTAAAATTTTTAAATCTCGGCATCGAATTTCTCTAGAATGATATACTCAAGGTTTCAATATCTTTTATAAAACTTAATTAAAATTAACATTCTTTAGTGCAAGTAAAAATCGGATAAGATTCTAAAACATGCCCAAACAAAAAAGGGCCCCAAAATACAATTTGGGACCCTCTATATAATAGTACTAGGTCAATCGCAGATAATTTTTTTTGCTCGTGTCTTGTGTCCATAATAATGGAAAGCACAATTCATACCCTTTTTGATTGCCTTTCGTTTGACCTTTTTTCCACCAATGGTGACTTTGGTTTTTTTACCGGAAACTTTGGCGGTTCGTTTTTTGCCATCATTTGTTTTTATCGTTATGCGTCGACCGCCACGTTTTGTTTTTGTAACTTTCCCTTTGTCTACGACAATAGGAAGTACGACTTTCTCTACCTTGCCTTTGAATTTGAAGTGGCCTTGTAAGGCGGCAAGCTTAGATTTTGGAACCTTTGCTATATCATTTACGAGTTTCTGAATTTCTTCACCAGTGACAAGCTCAATCTCACGACGAACACGCTTGGCGTCCTTAAGAAATACGGGATCTTTTACCATGGCTACAAATGCCTGACGTATAGCTTGTACCCGCGCTTTTGGCACTCCTGGAGCCATCGCAAATGGTCTGCCCATGATGCCCGGTACCATGGTAAGTTTAAAGAAGGTACGCACGTCATCGACGTTTTGTCCTTTTGCAAGGTTATCCTTTGTAAGTAGCTCTTCAAGCATTGGTACGCCAAGTTTTTTCATTTCTGGGTCAGGTTGAAGTGAAACCTGAACAAGAGGCACCATTTTCGGCAAATAGGATCCTGCTATCTCTTTAAAAGAAGCCCAACTTTGACAAACACCGTCTAGCTCCTTGCGCTGAATAGCGAGATGTATTTGCGGGGTACCCGGATAACCACGAATTAATTTGAATTTAGTTACAACTAAATTGTTGAAAAGTGCTGGCCAAAATTCGGTGGCATTTTTACCGGTACCACCCAAGGCATATTCTTTTTGATATGCATCTTCAAATTTTGTTATTCCTGAGTGCTTTGCAACGGCACAAACTCCCGCTTCCTTAGCGAGACTACCTAACCATTGGATCTGCTCTGCTTTATACTTGGCTTGTTTGACACCCATCAATTGAACGAGAGCTATTTCCCGCTGCAATCCAGCTATAATAGAACCGTCCTGCGGTGCAACATTCGTCACAAAGTTTGTAGCAACGATAGAACCTGCACCGTTCATATTTTGAGCAATAAAGGTTGGATTGCCCGGAATATGTCTGCCTATATGGCGTCCCACCAAGCGCGCATAAGTGTCATATCCTCCACCCGGGCCAGAACCTATGATAACTTTCATACGTTTACCCTTATAAAAATCAGCAATTTCATCGGCTTTAGCAGAAACTGCTCCGATTCCCAAGGTTAATGCACCCAGAAAAAGCGGTAATAACTTAATTTTAAACATAAAAGACACTCCCCGAAATTTTAATATCCAGATTTGGTATTTTTAGAGCCTAACAACACCCACACATAAAGCCAACCATCATTTAAAAAGCTTTTTAATTGGTGGGTAAGGAGGCTGGAAAAACCAGAGACTTGATAACGACCGGAACGGCACCGGAAGATGGTATGATTTCTCCTATATCAATATAATCAAATTCACTAAGAGTGACGCCATCAATGGAGATTACAGGTGCTTCAATTTTCATTTCTTCCCTGAGATGTATTCCCACCAGTCCGCCAATGTCCCCATCGCTCACAAGAACGATTGGTAGTTTTTTATTTATTCGTCTCAAAATAGCAGCCTTTACACCCTCACCGAATTGCTGCAGTCGTATAAAGCTCGCGGAGCCCTTCCATTGGAACCCAAGAGCGACAGGCGTTTGATCATCCACCAGATCCAACCTTGTCAATGCTGTATCAATAGCTGATTTGATATTAACCGTCTCTATATTGGGGGCCGAAAAGTCAAACTCGGGCACGATGACCGGCACATTTTTTAAGGGGACTGCATCCCTCGGTTCAATAAATATTGTTGTTCCAGATAATTGCACTGTGTATTGCGACGCTCCAACGACAGTAGCGCGAATTGTTGCAACAGGCTTTTCAATTGGGGCACCTTGGCTTTCAAATTTTTCTCTTGCATATTTGGCTAATTGTGGCCCTAAATCGCCGAAGGCGGCGGCTTCGTTGCCGTAAACAAATTCTGATACCCCGCCCGAAAATGTTAGTGCGTCAATATTCTTAATTAGAGGTAGTGCAGGTAATAACAACAAATCTTTTGTTTTAGATGATAGTTCTGTTAAGCCGGTAGCCTCAACAATGCGTGTGGCCATTATATCTGCTATTTTTTCTAATTCTTCGTCGTTTGGTTGCGACCCAATTTTTAAACTTACTCCGACATCATTTGCATGAGCCTTTCCTGTTGGTTCAAGTCTTATTACTTTTCCTCGCTCATTCAAAACGATAAGTCTAGCACCGCAGTCTACAGCGGTAACCCGTTCGACTTTTCCTTGTCTGCAATGTGCAATTTTAGTAGTTCCCCCACCGATATCCACGTTCACAGTTAATCCGTCGCTTTTAGATGACCTGATAACCGCTCCGGAACCATGGGCGGCCATTGTAGCTTCAAGCCCGTCACCTGCACTGACTGCAACAAATTTTCCGGCTTCGGCGGAGAATAATTCACCTATTGCGCGTGCATTTCTTCTCCGTACAGCAACTCCCGTGAGAATTAATGCCCCTGTATCGACATCTGATCGTTCTATTCCGGCACTTTTAAAGCTTTGATCTATAAATTCGCCAAGCAATTCTGAATCTATATCTTCTCCATCTGAATATGGCGTGAGTTGAATTGGTGGCTCATGTATAGTTTCACGCTGCGCGACAATATAGCGTGCACCCACCCTTTCCATTAGAACACGAGAAAATACAAGGTGGGACGTTGACGAACCAATATCAACGCCCACGCTAACTAATTCAATCTCTTCTTCTTCTGCAATATGTCGGTCAACACTTGAAAACCTAGCGCTATTATTTTTCTCGGCCACTGCTAGTTGGCCTTACTTTCATATAAATCTGGTTCCATTTGGGTTGCAGCTCCAACCTCCCCAAGATAACCCTCAAATTCTTCACGAAGGTAAGGGTCTTCCATGTCGTAGCCGATAGCAGTTCCGCCATCCCGAACATCGATGGCTCCAAAATCTAAAGCTTTTTCTCCTGGCCTTTTTACTTTACGACCAGGGTGGTGCGGACCAAACCAAGCAGTTAGCCGGAGTGGTCCAGCGCTAACACCAAAGTGTTGATGATACCAATCACCACTCATGGGCGCAGCTGAAACCATGCCAACAGGTTCGTAATCCTGTCTCATGACGAATTCCTCTTTACCATCCTTCCACGGCGTCTGGCCGTGTATCGCCGGCCACGTGTAGGTATAGCCCTTTCCCTTGATGCAAATCAGCACCGCAGCAGAACCATGAGCGTGTCCTTTGGAGTAACGACCGGTTTCATGCTGACCAATCCAAAGATAGAAATTATTATCAGTCATATGTGGTTCTATTCGCCGGTAACCGGGTGATCTTCTGTTATCTAGAGGAAGTTCACAGTCGACGATATCAGGAACAATATTTGTTTGAGTCATCGCAAGACCACGAATAGGGTCCGCAAGAATTTCATCGCTTGGCTTATAATAATCGTCTCGGTCTGGGTCAAAACGATCACGGAATTTATATGGACAATTAAAAATAAAATCAGCGTTTTCGTATATATTCATCACATTGGGTGCAGTATTACCACCGAGCAATAGGGCCGGACTTGAGGATGCGTTTACTACTCGGTACATGGCATTGAGTGGTACAGACCAAAGGGAGCCTTTTTGCCATTCAAAAACATGAACTTTATCTTCTTGGCCTTCCTCCCATACCTCGGTCGAACCCCTACCCTCCACAACGAAATATTGTTGTTCATAGATATGTTTTACAGGATTGAGAGCACCGGCCCCTGGCACTTCTATGATGTGGCAACCCCACATGCCTTCTGTACCATATAGCTGAATGAAGGATGCATTGCCTCCCATAAGATCCCATTTAGTTGTCGGGAGATTTTGGACCTTACTTACACCGATATCACGGTAAATCGGAATATCTTGAGCCTCCATCCATAAGTCATACGGTGACTTGGGTGCCTTGAAAGTGCCCAAGCCAGCGCGAGTTAATTTATCTGTGGGCGCTGCCCATTCATGAGTGTGTCCGTCCGGTCCGTCGTGTGGTGCCATTGAATTTTTCTCTCTATATTTAAATTTACTGTCCAGACTCTACTGGCAGTTAAACATAATAACTTTACATTGCCTAAACGGCAAATGTGACAACTGTAAACGTAATATGGGAGGATATGGATGCTTTTTATCCATAACGAAGTTGTAGAAGAAGTTTTAACTATGAAGGATGCAATATCTTGCCTGGAAACGGCTTTTGGCCAGCTAGTTGAGGGGCTGGCGACACACCGACCGCGATGCGATCTTTATGCCCCATCAAAAGCAAACAAAAAAGGCTATTATCGTTGGGGAACAATGGAGGGTTATAATGATGGTATTTTCGCTATCCGCATGAAATCTGACATCGTCACCTGGCCGGTGGATAATTCAGGAAATCGAACAGAAGAAAAATACTGCAGAGAAGAGGGTACTTATTGTGGCCTTGTTTTCCTATTCAGCGCTGATAACGGAGAACCACTAGCAATTATAAACGATGGCATCATCCAACATGTACGGGTGGGCGCAGGTGCCGGCTTGGGGGCTAAATTATTGTCTCGTGAGGATTCGGAG
>DEBE01000178.1:0-1255 GCA_002348425.1 Alphaproteobacteria bacterium UBA2964
ACCAATACCAATGTCGTTTTGTTCGATGGGGACCTCCTTGAACCTGGTCAGCACGTGACGGGAATTATTGGAGGAAATATGCAGCTAGTGCAGGGAGGTTTTTTGAAGGCAGCCCGTCGGGAAATCGATGATCGGACGGTTGAACGGGCGGATGTTGTAGTGGCTAATCTTAGGGAGTCTGTTATTTCAGAACAGCAGGGCGACTTGTATGAACCAATTCAACGGGGATTAATCAGTATAGAAGATATTATCGAACTCGGTTCGTTGGCGACTGGCGAAGCTACTGGGCGAAATAATGATGAAGAAATCACTTACCATAAGAATAATAATGGAACTGCTGCATCAGAAATTGCCGTGGCAATGTTGGTTTATGAAAAAGCGATGGCTAACGGACGCGGAACAATGTTCGACTTGATTGAGTCTGAGGCCTTGATGAAAGGGTTTGAAAAATGACCCGTAAAGTTTTGCTTCTCAGGCCACATGAGCTGCAGGGTTTGGTTTCTATGAAAGAAGCTATTGATATTGTTGAACAGGGTTACAGGGAGGCTAGGTCTTATCCTGCTATTTCTGCACCTAGAAGACGGGTGCATTCACCTAGTGGTGTGAGGGTAAGTAATTTTCCGGGAGGAATTCATGGACTTGGAGTTATAGGGACCGGGGAACGGCCAGATAAATTAAATAAAGGCGGAGGTAACCAAACTAAGGAGCTTAGGGGGAATCCAGTACATTTAGTGCATAACTCTAATAATGGCCAATTGCTATCCATTATGATCGGTGAAATTGATGAAAAAACGCTCGGGTACACCAGTGTAATGGCGCTACGCACAGCGGCAACCTCAGGGGTAGGGTTCCGCCACCTGCCAAGGCAGGACGCCAAAATTGCTGGTTTGTTTGGTTCGGCAGGCCAAGCGGCAAACCAGCTTTTAGCGTTACTTACAGAAAGAAGGTCTATAACCACTGTGAAAGTTTATAGCCGTGACCCCGCCAACCGCCAGCATTTTGCCGAGAGATATTCGAAGCAATTCAATATAGAAATTATACCAGTTGAAACACCAGAGGCGGTGATTAAGGGCTCTGACGTGGTTCATTGCGCAACAAACACCTCCGTACCTTTGTTTGACGGTAAACTTCTTGAACCGGGACAACATTTAACAGGAATAGTTGGATCAAATGTTCAGTTAATTAAAAGTGGTTGCCGGTCGACAAGACGTCGCGAGTTGGATGATAAAACCGCTGAGCGTGCAGACTTAATCGT
>DEBE01000178.1:1654-8068 GCA_002348425.1 Alphaproteobacteria bacterium UBA2964
CTGATCAAATTAGAAAATATTTATGAACTCGGGGAATTGGGGACTGAATGTTGTTTGGGTCGTACCAGTCAAGAACAAATTACTTATCATAAAAATACTAATGGTAACGGAGTAGCGGACCTCGGGATAGCGAAAAGAGCATACGACTTGGCAAAAGCTGATGGCAGAGGAACTTGGCTAGAACTTGCAGATCCTAAAGATTTGCCCAGGGCAATCTGAATTAAACACGGTGACCTGTCGGCAGGTTCATATCCACATCGAGACCATCTAAATATTCTACTGCCTGTTCTTTCGTCACAACATCTGCATATTTCGCATGCATGTCGCAAAGGTTAATTGCGTGGCTTGCTTGCGACCGATCGAAACAACCGTCTTCGATTACCGAAACTCGATAATTGCTACTGAAGGCGTCGATCACGGACGCACGGACACATCCTGAGGTGGTTGTACCAGTAACCATAAGAGAGTCGGCCCCGAGGTCATTTAGGAAACCAGAAAGAGGAGTGCCATAGAATGCGCTTGGTTTATGCTTATAAATAACAATATCTTGTGGGGATGGAGCAATCTCGTCCATAATTTCATTTCCGTCACGATTAAAGTCACTAATTTTAGGAGGGATAACATCCTCATCTGTCCGGCTATTTTTCCAAGCCCAGCCCCCAGAATCCCAGCAATCCTCGCGTACCGTTCCAGTTGTATAAATCACAGGGATCTTCTTCTCATGGCACTTATCGATTAAGCCCCTGATATGAGGTAAGGCGTCCCATGCATACTCCCCGCATGAGTTGTGAAACCTCTTGATGGACTCTAAAATTGGCTCCCGCCGATCACCACAAAAATTGTAGCTCACATCAATAACTAATAAGGCGGGTCTGTCACCAAAACCAGCTTCAGCCCCAAAACCACTCTTTCTAAAAACCTGCTTATCTCTGTCCGTTAAGAATTGTTCCCATATACGTTCTGGCATAATGATAGTTCCATCTATAATGATTTTCCGCTGGGTAAGTTATAATCAGCCTCTATAGCATCAATATAATCCATGGCTTCTTGGGTTGATACTACATCCGCATACTTGGCATGCATATCGCACAGGTTTATTGCATGGCTAGCCTGTGAGCGGTCAAAGCAGGCTTCTTCGGCAATCATTATTCGGAGATTTTCACTAAAGCCATCAAGAACTGAGGCTCTTACACATCCTGATGTTGTTGTTCCAGTTACAACTAGGGAATCGGCGCCGAGATCATTAAGGAATGCGGTTAATGGTGTTCCATAAAAAGCACTCGGTTTATGTTTTCGTATGACAATGTCTTGTGGTTCTGGAGCGATTTCATCCATGATATCATTACCGTCGCGGTTGCTATCGCGCGCCTCAGGTGAGCCACTTGGGATGTCTTCGTCACTTCTCGAACTCTTAAAATTCCATGCACCTTTGTCCCAGCCGTCGTCCCGGACTGTCCCAGTAGTATAAATGACTGGGATTCCTTTATCGTGACATTTATCGATTAGTTTCTTTATATGCGGTAAGGAATCCCAGGCTTCTTCACCGCATGATGTTCTCCACTTCTCAATTGATTCTAGAATAGGCTCTCGCCGTTCACCGCAAAATGCATAGTTCACATCTATGACTAATAGTGCTGGTTTTTTTCCTCCTCCAGCGGTTGCTCCATAACCTGAAGCCGCAAAAACCTCTTTGTCACGTTCGGTAAGAAATTGTTCCCATATACGTTCAGTTGTCATAGACTTGTCTCCCCACTTTGATAATCGCATTATAAAATACCAAAGAAAAAGTGTTATGCCTATGCTATCTTTAGTGCAATTGAATAGGTGAATAATTAGGGGAGGAAAAATGTTGAAAATTAGTCGTATACATCATCTCAATATTAGGGCATTGCCGGAAAAGCTGGATGAAACACGCGATTTTTATCGAGATATTCTTGGTATGGAAGAAGGCTATCGGCAGCCCTTTAAGGGACACGGGTACTGGATGTGGCGAGAAGGCCACCCTTGGGTCCACATCTCTACGACTGGTTCGAAGGATGACCCTGTACTTCAGCCCAAGAGCATGGATGCTGGGTTTGGTCACATAGCTTTTGATGCAACCGGCTATCTTGATTTTAAGAGTCTCTTAGCGGAGAAAAACATTAAGTACGAAGAACATCCAACGCCGGACAAGGACTTAATGCAAATCTTTTTTCCAGATCCAAACGGGGTAGTTGTCGAGATGGTATTTGCTATGGCTGAGGTGGAAGCTGCGAAAGTTGCGGCTAATTAATTAAATAATGCCCATATTAGGTGGGTGGCCCATGAGCCATTCACCAACAGAGCGGAAGTGTGTCTTGCGGCCTTGAATTTGCAAGGCAACGGCATGAATATCACGAAGTCTTCGTTCAAAAGGGCCGTCCATAAAAATAGAACTGGTGCCACCGGTGTCAAATAACGTATCAACAACACATTTAGCCTCGTGGATAGCATGAGTGGCGGCTAGTCTAATTTCCAATCGTTGTTCTAACGTTGGGGAACCAAATTTAATCGCCTCTTCCCAAGCTTCTTCAACTTCGCCAAAAAGATATCGACGAGCGCCTCTCAGTTTAGCCCGCATCCGAGCCACTTCATCATGGACAACAGGATTTTCGCGCAGAATATCCTCTGCATTTCGAGGCTTTTTATTTTGAGCAATTTCAAGAAACTTTTCAATAAAGGCTCCACCAATACCTAACGCAACGGAAGCAAAGCCCATAGCGTAGATAGCCATCATTGAAAAATTGTATAGTGTTGAAAGGTTTTCAGTCCCCTCAATCATATTCGCTCTGACAATTGTGTGTGCATCAGGAACGAAATGCTCATTGAGTTCAAAGCCATCACTCCCGGTATTACGGAGGCCGAAGACGTACCAATTATCAGATAACTGTGTTTCACTGGCAGGAATAAAGGTTGTTAGAATGACAGGTTTTCCGCTTTCACTTTTACGGACTGAGCCGTCACTTTCGTATACGGTAGAGCAATGTGTCGCTAGCCAAGTTGCGTGGTGGCTGCCGCTGACAAACATTGTTTTAGCTGTGACTAGGTAACCGCCCTCAACAGCTCTCGCTTCTGACTTACCAGGGCCCCAAGCTAGGACACCATTGGTATTATCACCCCAAATTTTACTGCTGATTTCCGAATCTAAATATGCTCCTAGCATTGAGCAGCCACTTCCTTGTCCGACGCACCATGCTGCACTCCCATCATATTTAGCGATAGCTTCAATAACACGGCAAAAAACCGGCAAAGGAAGTTCTTCGCCTCCGGCCTTCTTTGCCAATAGCATCCGGAATAACTTATGCTCGTGAAGCGCATCCATAGATTCCTGTGTGAGTTCACGTATTTTCTCGCCCTCACCAGCGGTGGCCTCTAAAAGCGGCCCGATCTCCTTAACCCTTTGGATCCAGTGATCAGCTAAGTCACCATAATCAATAATCGGTTTTGATGTCTCGTTCATAGGAGAATCCCATTAATAGTATAAATCTGGATTTTTATTCCATATTTTATTATGACTTGGATCTTCTCGGCTGTCACGTTATCGTTGATCTTTTAAATTCTGATTTGTAGGTTGAACGACTACTACTACTTTTATCTCGAAGCTCTTTTTATTGGAGACGAAAATGGTGCGCAAGAGTAAAAAATATGACCGTACTGAAGAGGATCTGGGTAATATTGTTGGCCTAGAGCATATCAATGTCTTGGTGCCTGATCAGCAACTCGCAATTGCATTTTATATTACAGGCCTTGGTTTGACTCGTGATCCATTTATGATGGCTGGTACTGGCAATATGTGGGCAAATGTTGGCCAAAGCCAATTTCATCTTCCAACCCGTGGCACACAGGTTTTACGAGGTATTATCGGGCTAGTTATGCCAGATCTTGATAAACTTGTCGAAAGATTAAAGATAGTGCGAAACGAACTCACGGGAACTAAATTTAAATTCTCCTATAGAAAAAAGGCAGGCTATGTGAGTGTTACCTGTCCTTGGGGAAATCGTCTCCGTTGCTATGATGGGAGTTCTAATACTGACCCCATTCAACTTGGCATATTCTACGTTCAGTTTGACGTTCCAAAAGGGACAGCTAAAGGCATTGCACGATTTTACTCTGAAATAATGGGGGCGAATAGCTTCCTAAGTCGTTGGGACAATGCTAAAGCAGCCCGAATAGGTGCCGGATATAAACAAGAACTAATTTTTCGAGAATGTAGTTCAGAACTTCCAGAATTTGATGGTCATCATTTACAAATTTATATTGCCAACTTTTCTGGACCTTATACAAAACTTTTAGAAAGAGGACTGATAGCGCAAGAGAACAATCAACATCAATATAGATTTATTGATATTTTTGATCCGGATAATGGAGAGATACTCTATAAATTGGATCATGAAGTAAGATCTATGACCCATCCGATGTACGGTCGGATTAAGGTTAACCGGAATCCAGATCAAACCAACGCAGCTTTCTCTCAGGGACACGAAATAGAGCCTTGGCTGCGTTCAGCAACAGGGAGTTAACGATGTTAGAACTTTATACTTGGATGACAGATAACGGCTATAAGGCCAGGCAAATGGTTGAAGAGACCGGAGTTGATTATGACCTAAAGCCTATCAATTTGAGAAAAAAGGAGCAGTTTGACCCAGAATATCTCAAAATTAGCCCGGGCCATAAAATTCCTGCGATAATTGACCCTCAAGGTCCTGGAGGAAATAAAATAACTTTATGTGAATCTGGTGCTATTCTCAAATATTTAGCTGAATATTATGCGCCCAGTTTATACCCCGAGGATCCCACAAAGAGAATTATCGTTGATCAATGGTTTATATATGGTTCAGCTCAGTGGACAACACTAGCACAACAATATGGGTTATTTATGCATCGTTTGGGTGAAGATGTGCCACGGGCTCAGGAACATTATGATGGTGTGCTACGCGATATGATGAATATGTATGAAAAACACCTTGGCGAAAACGAGTATATTGCAGGGGATTATTCTATAGCAGATATTACAGTTTATCCTGATATTCATGGCCACGGGGTAAAGGATATAGGATTAGATGAATATCCAAATATTAAGCGTTGGCATGATTCTATTGAGGCGCGTCCGGCTGTTCAACGTGCCTGGACGCCATTTGCTTAGAACTTTAGATGAAAACTAGGAGTCGGTGGCTCGGGCAGCTTATTGGTTCGTATTTGTTTCGTGTCTAGCTAATGAAAGTCACGTGAGGGGTAGATTTTGTTGTACTTTTCGTTTGGGCTGCTGTTCTTAATTTTATTCTCAAAGTGTGGGGGTGCTTCCACAAGCAACGTTAGGCGCCCGGTCATGTCGACCAAGTGTTTTGCAATGATATGGGTGACGAGTCCTTCGCGTTGTAGTTCGCCGGTGACGTAAAGGAGACGAGATTCCAGAGTTTCTTTGCGATATTTTTGGAATAATTTAGGCCAGATTATTACATTAGAGACTCCGGTTTCGTCTTCTAATGTTGCAAATATAATACCACTTGCAGTACTTGGCCTCTGGCGGGTAATAACCAATCCAGTAATAGAAACTCGTTTACCATTTTTGATATTTTTTAGCTGTGATGTGGGAATAACTCCTTCAGAATCGAGTTGAACTCTTAATAATTCGAGGGGGTGAGCCTTGAGTGACATTCGAGTTGCCGCGTAATCATATGTAACTTCCTCTCCTAGATGCATTGTTGGCAGCTCAATTTTAGGCTCGATGATATTTTCGCCAGATTCGATAAATAGTGGTAACTGATTTGGATTTATATGTCGAACATCCCAGAGTGCTTGACGGCGTGATAATCCAACTGATTTATAGGCGTCAGCTTTTGCAAGACATCCAAGGATCTTTGGTTTTAGTTTGCTGCGTGTCCATAGGTCTTCAAGGCTAGAGAAAGGGCGTGCGTTGCCGGCTTCACGTGCTTGAAGTAGTGTATTGGCATCAGTTTTTTTGAGTCCTTTTACCTGCCTGAAACCAATTCTAAGGGAGGGTATTCTGTTTTCTCCAGTTTCTAATGTACAATCCCAATAACTAAAATTGATGTCTGCTGGTTGTACTATGACGCCGTGCTCTTGTGCATCACGTATGATCTGCGCTGGTGCATAGAATCCCATTGGTTGGCTATTGAGTAAAGCGCAGGCGAAGGCCGCTGGATAATGACATTTTAACCAAGATGAGACGTAGACCAATAAGGCAAAACTTGCCGCGTGGCTTTCTGGAAAACCGTAATCTCCAAAACCCTTGATTTGTTTGAAACAACGTTCAGCAAAGTCAGGGTCATAGTTCCGAGAGATCATACCCCGCACCATTTTGTCGTGATAATTATTGATGGTGCCGAGGCGTCGGAAGGTAGCCATAGCTCGACGCAGACCGTCGGCCTCCGAAGG
>DEBE01000043.1:0-2143 GCA_002348425.1 Alphaproteobacteria bacterium UBA2964
TCGTTTTCGGAATCAAATCTTTTAGTTATATTTCTCGCTTCTAGTACTAATTTCCCACTGCGCGTTGTTTCCTGCACGACAAGTTTGATTTGTTCAGGTATCTTTATTCGATCCAATTTTTTTCTACCGAGTTCGTGCAACTGTCTCACCCGACCCATATTTCTCTTTCGACGGGCAGTAAGACCTTCACGAAGCCACAATGTCTCTTGAGCAATTTTTTTATCAAGATTTTTGTTTTTTGTTATTTCGTCTTTAATTATTTTTTCAGACCAATCGACAAATTCATCAAAACCTTTTTCATGTTTTCGAACTACAGTCCTGTCAATCCAATACATACTATTGGATAAGTTTCTTAAAAATGCACGATCATGGCTCACTAATAGAAAGCCACCCTTAAAATTTCTTAGCTCAGCTTCTAGCCATTCTATAGTATGCAAATCCAAATGATTGGTAGGCTCATCAAGAAGTAAAATATCTGGTTTAGAGATAATCACTTTTGCTAACGCAGCTCTGCGTGCTTCACCTCCTGATAACGTTGCTACCTTACGGTCACCGTCTAAACGCAATTCAGATAACATGGACTCTATTCGAAAATTTGGCTGATCAAATTCTTCTTCCTTTAAACCATTTTTTACGTATTCCCATGCCGTTTGATCATATTTAAAATCAGGCTCCTGTGATAAATACTTAACTACTGTTCCAGGCTTAATAAAACGATCCCCACGATCAAGTTCCAAGGCACCGGATAACGCCTTTAAAAGTGTTGATTTTCCGGATCCATTTCTTCCAACTAAACAGGTTTTATCATTTCTGGAAATATAGATATTCGCTTTTTGGAAAATGAGTCTCGAGCCCAGCTCAAGTGCTGCATCCCGTAAAGCCAAGAGGGGCACAGTATTATTTAATGATCGAACTGACATAGTGTATTTGTAATACTATAGAATTCACCGGAACCTAATCCTTGCCCATTCAGAGGTCAGCCAACATTAGGGCTGTATGTTCCTCTCCCTACAGCACAGAGTTTTCCATCATCATCGTGAACATCCACATCTACAACCGCTACTGAGCGGCCAAGCCGACGGGTACTAGCGGTAGCCGTAAGCGATGTGTTGGTTCCAGGTCGTAAAAAATCAACTCTGAAGTTAATGGTTGGAACTCCACCTCCAACTTTCATAACCAGCGCATAATCTCCAGCAATGTCAATTAGCGCAGCAATAGCACCTCCATGGTACTGCCCTGTCCCACGTCGGCGCTCAAATTCAGGTCGCATAGGCATTCTAATTACTATCTTATCTTCTTCTAAATTCATTGAGATCACTTCGAGTTTCATAAACCCGATGTAAGGCGAGTCATCTAATAGTTTTTGAACCTGCTCTTTGTCTAATGGTTCTGCCATAAAGTATTTCCTTTTCTACTGAAGTCCCTAGGGGTTGATTACAACTTTTCCGAAAACTTCTCTTTCCTCAAGCAATCGAATACCTTCCCTAGTTTCCGTTAAAGGGAGTTTTTTATCAATAACAGGTTCCATTTTCCCATCTCTAATGTACTTCATAAGCTGTTCTAAATCGTCTCGTTCCCAGCTATTGGATCCCAATAATTTTAGCTCAAAAGTCCAAATGAATCTAATATCTGTTTTAGGATCGAAGCCAGCGGTTGCACCGCAAGTTAAAAGCCTTCCGCCTCGCTTTAAACTACGAAGCGATGGAACCCATGTATCACCTCCGGTGAAGTTAACGACCATAGTGACCCCGCCTTCAAACCCCCTTCGTCCAGGTTTTCCATATAATTCATACACTCCCTTATGAAATTCATTGTTCATATAAGTCATTGCATGATCTGCTCCGAGACTTTTCAATTTTTCCATTTTACTGTCGGAACTCGCGCAAACTACGACTTCTGCTCCAGCCATTTTTGCCAACAGCAAAGCCCCAGTGCCAACACCTCCCGAGGCACCTAAAATTAATATTTTGTCATCGCTTGTTACCTGACCAATTGTCATCATCATCCGGTGAGCGGTCCCATAAGCAACCGGCAAGCTGGATGCTTGGTCAAATGATACGCCGTCAGGGATACGTACCAATTGATGTTCTTTAACACGGCAATATTCTGCTAAACCACCGTGTATTGTTTCTCCAACTAATCC
>DEBE01000043.1:2531-2776 GCA_002348425.1 Alphaproteobacteria bacterium UBA2964
CCAGAGACATTTGCTCCTATCTCTGCTATTTCGCCAGCCACATCTAAACCACAAATCATTGGCATACTGATTTTTATGCCCGGCATTCCATTTCTAGTGAAGATATCATGATAGTTTAGAGAGGTTGATTTAACGCGAACGACAACATCATCTTTGCCACATTCTGGATCCGGAAAATTTTCAACATATCCAAGAGCGTCAACACCCCCATGACCATTCAAGATAATTGCTCTCATTTTGAAAAA
>DEBE01000074.1:0-2505 GCA_002348425.1 Alphaproteobacteria bacterium UBA2964
AGCAATTTTTGAACAATCAGGTTGTCATTTTCACCGGCTTCAACAAAGACACCATCTTCCCGGATACCGTGACAGATTGCCTTGTACCGTTTCTTGTTTTTCTTGATACCGAGTTTCTTTGACCCCTTCTTAATGGCTTTAATCGCCTTAAACTTTTTGCACCCACCCTCCATGGCGAGTTCAACGAAGGCATCACGCGTCCCCGATGTTGGGGGAGGACCGAGAACCTCGATTTTAACTTTTGGAAGTGAGCTGTCGACATCGCTCCACAAGCGGTAAGGATTGTCCTTGAGCTTGCTTCCATCTGCATTGGCTGGGACCTTTTTAGCCAATGCGAGGAAAATATGTTTCCGCGTAAGCCTCATCTTCGACGATTTTTTTGAGTTGGCTAACACGATTCCATCAAAGCCGACCATTACTTCGGTGATATCTTTAATACCGTTCTTAGCGCAACGTTTAACTTCAGACTTCTTAATTCGACGAGATGCGTTGGTGATGTCTGGATGTTTTACGCCGATGCCGGCACAAAATAATTTAGCGCCGCCGCCGGAACCCGTGCTTTCGATGACAGGTGTCTTAAACTTTGTAGTCTTACCAAAATTTTCTGCAACTGCCGTAGCGAATGGAAATACGGTGGAAGAACCGACAATCCGAATTTGGTCTCGGGCCTGCACCAGGCTAGTCGTTCCGATTACGACGGCTGTGGCGAGGATAATAGATTGTTTGATCATCTTTCTTTTTCTCTCTTACTTAAAAACCGAACACCATTGTTCAGCATGGCTGAAATTACCAAGAGAGCGGGTCACTTTTGTTGCGCTTGGATAAAACTTTTGTGACAACCAGGTTCAGAAGAAAATTGAAAGAATTAATCCTTTAATTGTGGCAATTGAACAGTAAAATTTGTTTTTCCGTTCGGAACACTGCTGATTTGGAGATGGCCACGATGCCTTGCCACAATATGCTTTACGATAGCTAGCCCTAGACCCGTGCCACCCATTTTTCGGGATCGACTTTTGTCGGCCCGGTAAAACCTTTCGGTCAAACGGGGAATTTCTTCCTCCCGAATACCGTCGCCAAGGTTGATTACTGCCACAGCGATGCCAGGCTCTCCGGTACTGGCTAGTGTTATTGGGGTGGTGACTTCTATTCCGATTTTTGATTGTGGTTTGCCGTAGTTAATAGCATTGGCGATAAGATTTTGGAAAACTTGAGTTAACTCATCTGTATCACCAATAATCTGAGGGACTTTTTTGGGAAGTTTGAGATTAATTTCCATTTTTTGTTCTTGGGCGCGTAAAGATTGGGTGGCCACATTCTGGCGGAGAAGACCCGCGATGTCTAAGACGTCTTTTGGTGGAATATGTTCTTCAGTCTCTACCTTTGACAGGGTGAGGAGATCATTGATTAACCGAGTCATGCGCTCGGCTTCGGCCTCCATTATCCCGAGGAAACGCTCTGTTGCTTTGGGGTCGTCGCTAGCAGGTCCACGTAATGTTTCAATAAACCCTAGAAGTGACGACAAAGGAGAACGCATCTCGTGGCTTACGTTGGCAACAAAATCAGCGCGCATTTGATCGTTTTTCTTGTTACCCGTCACGTCGTGGAGAGAGACCATCGCCCATGCAGGACCTGGGGACTTAAGGTCGGGAAGGCGCCAGACGATAAATTCATAGTCACGGGGCATTGGCGAAGACAAACTAACTTCGCGACGGGGCACAGACATACCACTAAGAGAATCTTTTATCGAACCGGCAATTTCGTCATCAACTATCGATTCTTCCAATTTTTTATTGAGCGCATCCTCTCCGAGGAGGTCTCTAGCAGCACGATTGCAGTCGACGATGATGAGGTCTTGGTCAACCAAAAACACTGGATCTGGAAGGCCATCAAGCATGCTTGCGTCTAGCGGGCGATTAGAAGGCTTAATATTTGATGGGTTGGTCATTGTTTATGAGTCGTATTAATCAAATATGAGGAACCAAAGGGGCGATTTAATATATATTATATTAAATACAAAGTTTTTTTTTACCAAACCTTTTAAAAATTTCTACAATTAAGATACAGGACCAACTGACGCAATTCGGTGACAAAAGTCCCTCTATTAATACCGCTAAAATATCAAAGAAACCTTTAACAAATTGAATTATATTGGTATTTATTCTACCGACACTGTCTTCGGGAGGCAGGGGCCGGAGGTTCAAATCCTCTCACTCCGACCATTCAACATTCATCCAAATGTTAGCGGTTTCCCGCAGGTTTATAGGGTTTAACACCTTCTTTTAGATCTCCGACGATTGAGATTTTAACACATCCATCTTCTCTGTTGAACTGTAAATTCATCCGTGAGTGGTACAAATTTGGTACAAGAACTGAGACGCTCACTTAATAGGGTTATGGTGGGGGTTTTTTTTCAAACGCCCTCTAGAGCAGCCTGCATGGACTCAGGAGAGTCGTATTTAACAGAAGGTTTCAGGACTCCAGTACACTCTATTTGAGTCTGTATGA
>DEBE01000074.1:2847-6407 GCA_002348425.1 Alphaproteobacteria bacterium UBA2964
CTGTATGAGCTACTCTATGGGCGATTTAGTTAATCGGTAGGTCTGTATTCACAAATTCCATGGAATATGTCAGGGTTTTGGTATGAAACGCACCCTCGCACCCATACTCCTACTGATCCTTCTATTCCCCACACACACATTTGGGGAGAGGTTTTTTGAGTTAGTAAAACGGAACGACCTTATAAAGGTAAAATTGACAACTAATTCCACGGGAGTATTATTCCACCCGTTTTTTTTGGCTTTATCTAAGTTCTCAAAATATCAATTTGGAAAGAATTAGCCAAGGATAGGAAAGTGTTTCTCTGGCTATATTCAAAGTCCAAAACAACACAAGCTATACCTAAACTATACCAGCTATATTTTAATAAAATTGTTAATAATAAATTTTCTGTACACTAGGATTTAATTCAATGAGATTCATTTTATGAATTATAAAAAATTAGCTTTTATTAGTTCCAGCACTTCAACTGCGCGCGCTGCATGCCAACGCCTGAGGAAAAGATATGGTCGAGTTTCGTTAAAAAAAGCTGATGCGGTAATCGTTTTAGGTGGCGACGGAACTATGCTCAAAACGTTACATGAGTGTTTTCAACTAGACATTCCCATTTATGGAATGAATCGCGGTACCGTTGGATTTCTCATGAATGAATTTAGAGAAACTGATCTGATAAAGCGACTCGAACGCTCTAAAACTATAGAGTTACACCCGCTACTGATGAGAGTAAAAACTGTGGCTGGGATTAAGAAAGATGCCTATTGCATAAATGAGGTCGCATTGCTGCGCCAAACTAGGCAGGCAGCAAATTTAAAGGTAAGCATAGACGGAAAGGTTCGTATGAAGGAACTGATATGTGATGGTGCAGTAGTCGCTACACCGGCGGGCAGTACAGCCTATAATTTATCTGCCCACGGACCAATTATTCCTCTCGGCGCAGAGCTTTTAGCCTTAACACCCATTAGCGCATTTCGTCCTAGAAGGTGGAGAGGTGCCCTTTTGAGTGATAGAGCACAAATCAGAGTGGACATACAAGAACCTAAAAAACGTCCTGTTAGTGCAGTTGCTGATTATACCGAGGTACGAAATGTTAAGTCGGTGACAATTATGCAACAAAAAAATATTTCTCTGAATTTACTTTTCGATGAAGAGCATGACCTAGAAGAACGAATTCTAAACGAACAATTTATACCATAAGCCAAGCGCCTATTGCTGTAGTTTCTAAAGATCTTTTATAAACTGAAGTTTAAATACTCTTCATTTCTATTTAATTGCCGCTATAAGTTCTTCCACTTCTCTACCGGGATTCAAAGACTGCATAACTCCTCCCATCACAGCCACACCTCTTGCTCCACTAACAATACAACTTTTAACATTAGAAGGTTTTATACCCGCTAATGCGACTACTGGAATACTAACTTTAGCACTAGCCTCTTTGATGCCGGCTAATCCTGCGGGTGGTCCATATCCAGGCTTACTTGATGTTTCAAATACTGGACTATAAGTAATATAATCTGCACCTGCTTTTTCAGCTTCCTCTGCTTCATCAATCGAATGGCAGGATACCCCTATCAATGCCTTAGTTCCTAACCTATATCTCGCCGAAGAAACCTCAGATCCGGATTGTATATGTACGCCAGCTCCGACAAAACTCTTAGCTATGTCTACCCTTTCATTTAAACAAAGTTCTGCATTAAATTCACGGCAGAGTTTAAACAAATAATTAGCCGTCTTTCGAAAAATTTTTGAGGAAACTTTCTTATCACGATACATAAACCACCGACCACCAGCACCAAGAGCAGCCTCAACAACCTCCTCGACTGTTTTTGACTGTATTGGTGTATCTGTAATAATTAATAATGGGGGTTTAGGAAGATTATCCATCACAATTGAATCATACCATCCATCGACGTTGATGCACTTGCATATAAACGTTTAGGAATTCTTCCGGCTTCGAATGCTAATCGCCCTGCTTCGATACCCAATTTCATCGCTTTCGCCATTTTTACAGGGTCTCTGGCACCAGCTACTGCGGAATTCAATAAAATACCATCGCAACCTAGCTCCAAAGCCAAGGCGGCATCAGAAGACGTTCCAACACCGGCATCAACAATAATTGGAACTCTACACTGATCCCTAATAATTTTTAAATTATAGGGATTTCGAATTCCCATTCCTGAGCCAATCGGAGCTGCTAAAGGCATAACGGCCGCGCAACCAATATCCTCTAATTTTTTGCAGGTAATTGGGTCATCATTACAGTAGGGCAACACGACAAAACCCTTTTTTACTAATTGCTCGGCCGCCTGCAACAATTGTTCCACGTCCGGAAACAGGGTTTCGTCATCCCCTATCACCTCTAATTTCACCCAATTGGTCTCTAACGCTTCTCTGGCTAGTTCTGCTGTAAGAACAGCATCCTGCGCTGTAAAACAACCTGCAGTGTTTGGTAAGAGGTGGTACTTCCCTTTTAAAAGTTCAAATAATCCCTCTCCTCCACTTTCCATACTGATTCGACGAACAGCTACCGTTACAATTTCTGCACCACTAGTATCGATAGCATCCATCATAATTTGTTGATTAGGGTATTGAGAGGTTCCAATCAAAAATCGCGATGAAAAAAATTTTTCGGCAATTTGAAAATCAGTTTTTTCAATCTTTAAATTCATTTTATCCCCCGCGCACAATTTGTACGATTTCAATTTTATCCATGTGCTTAATGGTAATCTGTTCCCATTCACTCCGCGGAACAACCTCCCCGTTTAGAGCTACCGCCACGCCCCCTTTATTCTCTTCGACCCCGTTTGTGTTCAACAAATTTGATAAATTAGTTTCATCTAGAGGCCGTATTTCCCCATTTATTGTTACCGTATCAGTCAAAAGGCACCCCCGCCTTGATATTTAAATGACCCATTGTAAGCCTAATTTATAATCCTTTAAAACGATCCAGTGAAAAAGGTTTGAAAATTATATCCATAGTTCCTCTAACTATGTAATCGGTAATTGCCTTAGCCGTGATTGGGGCCAGAAGAATTCCATTTCTGTGATGACCCGTAGCCATTATTAAGCCCGGTGTTTTTGTAGGTCCTAATATTGGTGCGTCATCACGACTAGCTGGTCTCAGGCCAGACCAACTTTCTACCAGTGGCAAATCATAGATACCGGGTAATATATCCCAAGCTGAGCGTATTAATTCCATCAGCCCACCAGCAGTTAAATTTCTGTCAAAACCCATTTCTTCTACTGTAGCCCCAATAAGAAGGCGGCCGTTACTTTTTGGTGCTAAATAAATTGAAGGAACAATACCATTGCCCGGACCCCAAACCACATTTTCAAGCAATGGTGCTTTTGGATCCATCTGAACAGCTACCATCTGCCCTTTTAATGGTCGCACCGGTGGCCGGCTATTCTTTGGCAAACCAGAAATATTTCGAGACCAAGCGCCCGCTGCGAGAACAACAACATCTACCATTATTTCATTATCAATTAGCTCTATAGCAGAAACTCGTCCTCCTACCGTCTTAACACCCCTTACTTCCGTATGTTCCTTTAAGATGCCTCCAGA